>NZ_JAAQWU010000018.1:0-148176 GCF_012985695.1 Pseudomonas sp. WS 5027
CTGCGGTGTATCTGGTACAACGCATTCGGCTTATTGGGGCTGCTTCGCAGCCCAGCGCGGGGCAAGCCCGCTCGCCACAACTGCGCTATCTGCCTGGATTTAGGCGTTGCGGCAAAGTTGTGTAGATCCCTGTCGCAGGCAAGCCAGCTCCCACATTTGATCGGTTTTGGCCGTGGAGTCGAGGTTATTCCAGATGCTCTGGCTTGATCGGGTCGCCAGGTTTTACATCCAGTTGATCGCGTACATCCTTAAACATTGCGTCGTAGTACTTGTGCATGGTCACAACGCTGGCAGTTGCGGGCAGGCCATGATCGTGGGCAATCCGCGTGGCATGGCGGGCGAAATCGAAGGCTAGGTCCTTGGCTAGGAAAAAGGATTCATTGACGGGCTTGTCTTCAATCGTGCCGTGCATCTTGAAGAGCATTCCCTTGCCTTCCTTTGGGTCCTGGCTGACTTCGTAGTCGATGCACAGGTCGTAGCTGTGATCCTGGGCATTGAGCGCGTGGCGTTCGACATGCAAGTGACCGGGTTCAAAAATGGCCATAGGCGTCTCTCCTTAACAAGGCATTGGAGAAGGGCGGCTGCAACAACCGCCCGGGGTGTATTTATAAGTAGGTGATGCCAGGTTTTGCCGTGCTGATACGGGTGCCGGCGGTGCCCTGGACAATGGCTTCGATGTCCGAGAGTGAACCGATCACTGCGGTTTTGCCAGTGTTGCGGGCGAACTCGCAAGCGGCCTGGACCTTGGGGCCCATGGAGCCGGCAGCGAAGCCGAGTTTTTCCATGTCGTCGGGGTGCGCCTGGCCGATGGCTTTTTGCGTCGGTTTGCCGAAGTCGATAAACGCCGCATTGACGTCGGTGGCGATTACCAGCAAGTCGGCTTCCAGTTGCTGGGCCAGCAGCGAGGAACACAGGTCTTTATCGATCACAGCTTCAATGCCCTTGAGCTTGCCGTTCTCGTCATACATGGTCGGGATACCGCCGCCGCCGGCGCAGATCACGATGCTGCTCTTTTCCAGCAGCCACTTGATCGGGCGGATTTCAAAGATGCGTTTGGGCCGTGGGCTGGCCACTACCCGGCGATATTTGTCGCCATCGGGGGCAATCGCCCAGCCTTTTTCGGCGGCCAGTTTTTCGGCTTCGGCCTTGGAGTAGACCGGGCCGATCGGCTTGGTCGGGTTCTGGAAGGCCGGGTCCTTGGCGTCCACTTCGACCTGGGTCAGCAGGGTGGCGAAAGGCACTTCAAAGTCCAGCAGGTTGCCCAGTTCCTGTTCGATGATGTAGCCGATCATGCCTTCGGTTTCGGCGCCCAGCACGTCCAGCGGGTAGGGGGAAACCTGGGTGTAGGCGGCGGCTTGCAGCGACAGCAGGCCGACTTGCGGCCCATTACCGTGGGCGATCACCAGCTCATTACCGGGATGAATCTTGGCAATCTGTTCGGTGGCGACCCGGATATTGGCGCGTTGGTTGTCCGCAGTCATGGGTTCACCACGGCGGAGCAGGGCGTTACCGCCCAGTGCAACGACGATACGCATAATGCAATCCTTCTAGAATTCGGCCTTGTGAACACAGGACAAAATGTAGGAGCGGTTTTGCTCGCGAAAGCGGTGTATCGGCGAAAGATGCAGCGACTGACGCGCCGCCTTCGCGAGCAAGCCCGCTCCCACATTGACTGTGTTTCGACAGTGGGAGCGGTGTTGGTTTAGATATCCGCCAACGCCGACACCAGAATCGCCTTGATGGTGTGCATACGGTTTTCCGCCTGCTCAAAGGCGATGTTGGCCGGGGACTCAAACACCTCTTCGGTCACTTCCACACCGTTGGCCAGGTTCGGATAACGCGCGGCGATGTCCTTGCCGACCTTGGTTTCACTGTTGTGGAACGCCGGCAGGCAGTGCATGAATTTCACCCGAGGGTTGCCCGAGGCCTTCATCATCTTGGCGTTGACCTGGTACGGCAGCAGTTGCTCGATGCGCTCGTCCCACGCTTCCACCGGCTCGCCCATGGACACCCAGATATCGGTGTGGATGAAGTCGACGCCTTTCACCGCCTCTTTCGGGTCTTCGGTGATGGTGATGCGCGCGCCACTTTCCTCGGCGAACTCCTGGCATTGCTTGATGAAGTCAGCATGTGGCCACAGGGCTTTCGGCGCGCCGATGCGCACGTCCATGCCCAGCTTTGCGCCGATCATCAGCAGTGAGTTGCCCATGTTGTAACGGGCGTCGCCCAGGTAGGCGTAGCTGATGTCATGCAGCGGCTTGTCGCTGTGCTCGCGCATGGTCAGGGTGTCGGCGATCATTTGGGTCGGGTGGAATTCAGCGGTCAGGCCGTTGAACACCGGGACACCGGCGAACTTGGCCAGCTCTTCGACGATTTCCTGTTCAAAGCCACGGTACTCAATGGCATCGAACATGCGGCCCAGGACGCGGGCGGTGTCTTTCATGCTTTCCTTGTGGCCGATCTGCGACGACACCGGGTCGATGTAGGTGACGTGGGCACCCTGATCGTGGGCCGCGACTTCGAACGCGCAACGAGTGCGGGTCGAGGTTTTTTCGAAGATCAGCGCGA
Source organism: Pseudomonas sp. WS 5027 (assembly GCF_012985695.1). Classification (NCBI taxonomy): domain Bacteria; kingdom Pseudomonadati; phylum Pseudomonadota; class Gammaproteobacteria; order Pseudomonadales; family Pseudomonadaceae; genus Pseudomonas; species Pseudomonas sp. WS 5027. The sequence continues at coordinate 2,569 of NZ_JAAQWU010000018.1, forward strand.
TATTTTTGCCCTTCAGGTGCGGACGCTCGGTGCCGGTGTATTTGGCGCGCTTGAGATCGCGGGACAGGTCCAGCAGGTAGTGCAGTTCGCGGGTGGTGTGATGCATCAGCGACAGCAGGCTGCGGTTGCGCATGTTGAAAGCCATGATGGATCTCCTTAGTAGTCGATAGGGTCGCGGATGATCGGGCAGGTCATGCAGTGGCCGCCGCCACGCCCGCGCCCAAGTTCGCCGGCGCTGATGGTGATGACTTCCACACCGGCCTTGCGCAGCAGGGTGTTGGTGTAGGTGTTACGGTCATAGCCGATCACCACGCCAGGCTCCACGGCCACCACGTTGTTGCCGTCGTCCCACTGTTCGCGTTCGGCGGCGAAGCTGTTGCCGCCGGTCTCTACTACGCGCAGGGCCTTGAGGTTGAGCGCGGCGGCCACGGTATCGAGGAAGTTGGTTTTCTCCCGTTGGATATCGATGCCGTGGGGCTTGCTTTCATCCGGACGCAGGGTGAAGGGCACGATCTGACTCACCACTTCAGGGAAGATGGTCACCAGGTCGCGGTCGCAGAAGCTGAACACGGTGTCCAGGTGCATCGCCGCGCGGGATTTCGGCAGGCCGGCCACGATCACCTTTTCCACGGCCTTGTTCTTGAACAGGTTGCGCGCCAGTTGGCCGATGGCCTGGTGGGACGAGCGCTCGCCCATGCCGATCAAGACCACGCCGTTGCCAATCGGCATCACGTCGCCGCCTTCCAGGGTGGCAGCACCGTGTTGCAGGTCAGGGTCGCCGTACCAGATCTGGAAGTCGGCGTTGGTGAACTCAGGGTGGAATTTGTAGATGGCGCTCGCCAGCAGGGTTTCCTGACGTCGCGCTGGCCAGTACATCGGGTTGAGCGTCACGCCACCGTAGATCCAGCAGGTGGTGTCGCGGGTGAACTGGGTGTTGGGCAGCGGCGGCAGAATGAAGCTTGAGTGGCCGAGGAAGTCGCGGAACATCTCGATGGTTTTGCCACCAAAGCTGCTCGGCAGGTCATCGGCCGACACGCCACCGATCAGGAACTCGGCGATCTTGCGCGGCTCCAGGCTGCGCAGCCAGGAGCCGACTTCATCGGCCAGGCCCAGGCCAACCGTATCGGCAGTGATCTTGCGCTCCAGGATCCAGTCCAGCGCTTCAGGGATGGCGACAATGTCGGTCAGCAGGTTGTGCATTTCCAGCACATCGATATCGCGCTCGCGCATCTTGGTGACGAAGTCGAAATGGTCACGCTTGGCCTGGGCAACCCAGAGCACGTCATCGAACAGCAGTTCGTCGCAATTATTGGGGGTCAGCCGCTGATGGGCCAGACCTGGGGAACACACCATGACTTTGCGCAGTTTGCCGGCTTCGGAATGTACGCCGTACTTAACTTTTTCCGTGGTCATTACAGATCCTCCAGTGAACAAAAAGATTCAGGTGTTACAGGGTCAGGAAGCCGTCGTAGAGCCCATAGGCCGCCACCAGGGCGCCAATGACCACTGCGGCGAAAATCAGCTTCTCGACGTTGGTAAAAATCGGTTTGCCCAGTTCACGCTTGGCCTTGGCGAACAGGATCGCGCCAGGGGCGTAGAGCAGGGCGGACAACAGCAGGTACTTGGTGCCACCGGCATACAGCAGCCAGACCGCGTAGATCAGGGCGATCGCGCCGATGAACAGGTCTTTCTTGCGCTCGGCCAGGGCCGCCTCGTAGGTCTCACCGCGTACCGCCAGCAACAGTGCGTAGGCCGCCGACCACAGGTAAGGCACCAGGATCATCGAGGTGGCGAGGTAGATCAGCGACAGGTAGGTACTGGCGGAGAACAGGGTGATGACCAGGAAGATCTGCACCATGGCGTTGGTCAGCCACAGGGCGTTGACCGGCACATGGTTGGCGTTTTCCTTACGCAGGAACTCCGGCATGGTGTGGTCTTTGGCAGCGGCGAACATGATCTCTGCACACAGCAGCACCCACGACAGCAGCGCGCCGAGCAGGGAGATGATCAAGCCGACGCTGATCAGCACTGCGCCCCAATGGCCGACCACATGCTCAAGCACGGCCGCCATCGACGGGTTCTGCAGCTTGGCCAGTTCCGGTTGAGTCATGATCCCCAGGGACAGAACGTTCACCAGCATCAGGAACAGCAGCACGGTGATAAAGCCGATGACGGTGGCCTTGCCCACATCCGAGCGCTTTTCGGCACGGGACGAGAAGATGCTCGCGCCTTCAATACCGATAAATACCCAGACGGTGACCAGCATCATGTTGCGCACCTGGTTCATCACGCTGCCCAGGTCGGGGTTTTTCAGGCCCCAGATATCAGCGGTGAAGATGTCCAGCTTGAACGCGAACACTGCGATCAACACAAACAGCACCAGCGGCACGACTTTGGCGACCGTGGTGACCAGGTTGATGAACGCTGCTTCCTTGATCCCGCGCAGCACCAGGAAATGCACGGCCCACAACAGCACCGACGCGCCAATCACCGCTGCCGGGGTGTTGCCTTCGCCGAAGATGGGGAAGAAATAACCGAGGGTGCTGAACAGCAGCACGAAGTAGCCGACGTTGCCCAGCCAGGCACTGATCCAGTAACCCCAGGCCGACGAGAAACCCATGTAGTCGCCAAAACCGGCCTTGGCGTAGGCGTATACACCGCCGTCCAGGTCGGGTTTGCGGTTGGCCAGGGTCTGGAATACAAAGGCCAGGGTCAACATACCGACGGCTGTGATAACCCAACCAATCAATACCGCACCGACATCGGCGCTGGCGGCCATGTTTTGCGGCAACGAGAAGATCCCGCCGCCAATCATTGAGCCCACAACAAGAGCCACAAGGGCGCCTAATCGAAGTTTTCCGGGAGATTCAGACATTGTGTGACTCCAATGCAGGAGAAGAGAGATCACAGAATAAAACTGTGCGCTATTCAAACAACTGACTCAGATCACTTCATTGGCACATTCCATTGTGAATTAAAGACTTATGAGTAAATGCTACGGGCGTATAATTACTCGGATAAGCGCATTCCAGAGCTTCTGTCCGTTTGGATAATGCGATATGCGCAAGATGTGGGTGTTTGAAGCTAGCCCTTTTTCACAGATGTGCAAACTTTTTCAAAAGGCTTTGCCAAATACCCCTAAAAGATAAAAGACAAGTGGTATTTAAATTATAAATTTGCCTAAACTCGACTAATTGAAATGTCATTAAGTTATGAGGCGAGCAGTTTTATTCGCTATAGCTAATAAACGTTGCATCTTTTCGATAAATTAGCCGAGTGCACGGTTGTTAGCTCGAAGACGGTTTTATCTGCAGGAGTTTCTATGTCGCAACCGGCACAAAAGCTGCGCCTCAGTGCCCTGGTGGCGTTGGTGGTGGGCTCGATGATTGGCGGCGGGATCTTCTCGTTGCCACAGAACATGGCGGCGCGGGCTGAGGTGGGAGCGATCCTGATCGGTTGGGGCATCACCGCCATTGGTATGTTGACCCTGGCCTTTGTGTTCCAGACCCTGGCCAACCGCAAGCCCAACCTGGACTCGGGTGTGTATGCCTATGCCAAGGCCGGTTTTGGCGACTACATGGGCTTCTCGTCGGCCTGGGGTTACTGGATCAGCGCCTGGATGGGCAATGTCGGCTACTTCGTGTTGCTGTTCAGCACCCTGGGCTACTTTTTTCCGGTGTTCGGCCAGGGCAACACGCCCGTGGCGATCGGCTGCGCGTCGCTGCTGCTGTGGGCCGTGCATTTTCTGGTGATGCGCGGCATCAAGGAGGCGGCGTTTATCAACCAGGTCACGACCGTGGCCAAGATCGTGCCGCTGCTGATGTTTATCGTGATCGCCGCCGTGGCGTTCAAGGCAGACATCTTTACCCGGGATATCTGGGGCCTGGGCAACCCGCAATTCGGTGGGGTGATGGACCAGGTGCGCAATATGATGCTGGTCACGGTGTTTGTGTTTATTGGCATCGAAGGCGCCAGTGTGTACTCGGCACGTGCAGAAAAACGCTCAGACGTGGGGCGCGCCACGGTGATTGGGTTTGTCGGAGTTTTGGCCCTGCTGGTGCTGGTCAACGTGTTGTCTCTGGGGATCATGAGCCAACCCGACCTGGCCAACTTGCAGAACCCGTCATTGGCGGGCGTGCTAGAGCATATCGTCGGTCCCTGGGGCGCGATGTTGATCAGCATCGGCCTGGCGGTGTCGTTGCTGGGGGCGTTGTTGTCATGGGCCCTGCTGTGCGCCGAGATTCTCTATGCCACCGCCCATGACAAGACCATGCCGGCCTTCCTGAAAAAGGAAAATGCCAACCGTGTGCCGGTCAATGCGTTGTGGCTGACCAATGTGATGATCCAGTTGTTCCTGGTGATCACGCTGTTTTCCGCCAGCACTTACACCACGCTGATCTACTTGGCCTCGTCGATGATTCTCGTGCCGTATTTATGGTCGGCGGCCTATGCGGTGCTGCTGTGCGGGCGCGGGGAAACCTATGAGGGCGCCCAAGGCGAGCGGCTCAAAGACCTGCTGGTGGGCGTGATTGCCCTGGGGTATGCGGTCTGGTTGCTGTACGCCGGTGGCTTGAAATACCTGCTGCTGTCGGCGCTGCTGTATGCGCCGGGGGTGATTCTGTTTGCCCAGGCCAAGCGCGAGCAGGGCCAGCCGCTGTTTACCTTGTTGGAAAAGGGGATTTTCAGTTGCGTGATCGCCGGGGCGAGCTTGGCGGCGTATGGGTTGTATAGCGGCGTGCTGAGCCTGTGAGCATGACGGTTGAATGATTGTGCAGGTGAGGGCCTCATCGCGGCATCGGTATCTACACAATTTAAACCCGGGCAGATAGGGCTGTTGTGGCAAGCCCGCTCGCCACGGGGGACTTCGTCAGTTTCTGAAAGTTGTGTAGATACCTATGCTCATCGCAAGGTCACCACTGTGCCCGATGCGCACCCAATTCCCCAGCCGGCAAGTCCCACTGCAGCGGTGTCCCGGTAATAGTGAGCGGTGCCAGCAAACGATGTGCCGGCCCCCAGGCCGTCTGTTCCACCAGCAACCCCTGATCAGCGGGCTGTTCTTCACGCAATGCGGGCTGCTTGCCTTGTCCCGCTTCGACCAACAATTTCGCCGTACGCGCCAGCGACAGCCGTGCCGACGCGCCGTGCCCGCTGCTTAAGCGCTGGGCGAAGGCCTGTATCGCACTGGCGGCCATCAGGTAGCCGGTGGCATGGTCCAGTGCCTGTACCGGCAGCGGCACGGGTTGATCCATTTGTTTGCACTGCATGCCGGCGTGGGCGATGCCGCTGCTCATCTGCACCAGGCTGTCGAAGCCCCGGCGATTGCGCCACGGGCCGCTCCAGCCGTAGGCGTTGAGGCTGACGTCGATCAGGCCCGGAGCAATCTGCCGCAGTGCGGTTGCGTGGTAACCCAGTTGTTCCAACGCATCTGCCCGATAACCGTGAAGCAGAATGTCGGCATCCCTGAGCAGGTTTTCAAATAACTTCCGGTCGGTGGCGTTTTTTAGGTCAAGGCGTGCGCAGCGCTTACCCAGGGTCATTTCCGGTACGACCCCGGGTTCGTTCCAGTCAGGGGCGTCGATGCGCAATACGTCGGCGCCCAGGCCGGCGAGAAAACGACTGGCCACGGGGCCGGCCAGGACGCGGGTCAGGTCCAGGACCTTGACCCCCGCCAGCGGGCGCGCAACGTTGCCGAGCCAGTGGGTTTTACCGGCCGCGTCGAAGCGCTCCCGCGCAACCAGAGGTTCCTGATTGACCGCCAACCCTTGGGGATGAACCTGCCATTGCTGCCAGGTACGCATCTGCGCCGCACAGCCGGCTTCGTCGACAATCGCTTGCTCAAGCTCGCCAGCGTTCCACCGGGCGACCTTGAGCGCCATCGCCGTTCGCTGTGTCGCCTGTCCGAGGACGCGCTCGGCGGCTGCGCGATGGTGTGGGGCGTTGGTGTGCAGGCGAATCCAGCCATCGGCGCAGGCGTAGTCGCCGGCAATCGGGTCCCACAACGGCGGAACGCTCCAGCCCAGTGGGCGCAGGGAGTTGGAGAACCAGAACGAGGCCAGGCGCCGGTCGACGCTGACGGCGGGCAAGCGCGCGGTCTGTTGTTCAAGCAGGCGGGCCACCGCCTGACTCGCCGCACCCATGCTGGCGCAGGCCAACTCGGTGACGGCGAAGGCCGACGGCAGAGCACCGGCCTCTGTGGTCGCCAGCGGTGCGGGCGGTAGATCGAGTGCAAGTTGGATCGATGTGAGCAGATCAGTCATCAGGGGCCCTCCTTAACAGAAGAGCCATCATAGAAGATCTTCAGGGTTGTCCAGCAATCCCCGGTTGCAAGGGCAAATCCAGGGTGGCGATAAAACCGCCCTCGGGGTGGTTGGCCAGGCTCAGGCTGGCGCCGTGACGCTCGGCGGCGCGTCGGGCGATGGCCAGGCCCAGGCCGTGACCTTGGGTGGTTTGCCCGGGGGCACGGTAAAACGGCTCGCCCAGTTTTTGCAGGCACTCGACATCCACGCCCGGGCCGTGGTCGCGCACGCTGATCACAATGCGCTCACCCTCACGCTGGGCGCGCATTTCAATCGGCTGGGTGGGCGGGTTGAAGCGCTGGGCATTGCGCAACAGGTTATCCAGCGCCCGTTCGATCATATGGGGCCAGCCCTTGAGTGTTAGCGCCGGGTCGGCGTGAAGCTGGACCTGCTGGTCCGGAGCGCTGAGCTGGGCGTCCTTTTGCAGGGTACTGAGCAGTCTATTGAGGTCGATGTCTTCGGCGCTGGCGTTGTCGGCGTCGACCCGCGCCAGTACCAGAATCTCGCTGATCAAGGCTTCGAGGCGATCACATTCCAGGGCCAGGCGCGGCCAGAGCTTTTCCCGTGCTTCGGGGGTGGCCCGTTCCGCCAGGGCCAGGGCGATCCGCAGGCGGGCCAGGGGCGAGCGCAGTTCGTGGGAGACATCGCGCAGCAGTTGTCGCTGGCTGCCGATCAGGCTTTGCAGGCGCGCGCCCATGCGATTGAAGTCGGTGGCCAGCACGCCAAACTCATCGCGTCGGTCGGCCAGGCGCGCCAGGCTGTTTTGCTGGTAGGTGGTTTGCCCCAGATCATGCACGGCACCGCGCAGGCGGCTCAGGGGACGGGTGATCGACAGGGTCACCAGCAGGCTGAACAGGGTCAGCACCACCAACGCAATCGCCAGGGCACTCAATGGCCAGAGCAGGCTGCTGCGGTGCCAGGCATCCAGCTCCGGCAGGGCGATGCGGTAGATCAGTAGGTAGGTATCACCGGTCTTCTCGCTGGTGTATTCGGCCGTCAGGCGACGCCAGGGCAGCCGGCCCTCGTGGCTGTCATGCTGTCGCGCTTCGAAGGCGGCGGCACGGCGCGGGAAGGTGCCACGTACCACCGGGTCACCGCTTTCGTTGAGCACTTGCACATCCACGTGGTACTGGCGCTTGCGCTGTTGCAACAGGTCCTGGGCCGCATCCTCGCCTTGGGTTTCGTAGCGCTGGGTCCATTCCTCGGCCAGGTTGGTGAGGCCGGGGTGACGGCTGAGAATCCAAGCATCCTGGTTGAGCATATGCCCAAGCAGGATCGACAGCCCGGCAACCAGGGCGATGGCCAGCCAAAAACTGGCAAGGATGCGCCAGAAGAGTGAACGCACAGGAAACCCTCAAACAGGAAAAGCCCAGTGGCGCGGGCCACTGGGCTGGGAGATTGCTAACGCATTATTGCGCTTTTTGCGGTTGTTGCGCTTTCCAGGCCTGGAACTGCTGCCACTCGGCCTGACGCTCGGCGCGTTTCTTCGCCATTTCGTCGAATTTCTTCTGCTGGTCAGGCTTGAGCAGGGCGCGGATATCCGCCTGGGTTTTCTGCTTGGCGGCGGCCATCTCGTCGTTCATGGCTTTCTGCTCAGCGGCCGGGAGTTTGTCCAGGTACTTTTTGACCAGTTGTTGGCGGCCTTCACGTTGCTCGCCCATCAACTTGCCGATCTGCTGGCGCTGTTCGCGGGTCAGGTCCAGTTGGCTGAAAGGGCCGCCTTTGCCGCGCATGCCGTGTTCACCGCCGTGGCCCGGGCCGCCCATCATGTGGCCTTCTGGGCCGCCCATCGGGCCTGGGCCTTCTGGCATGGCCATGGCAACGGTAGGCAGGGCAGCAGCGAACATCAGAGCGATAAGGGTCTTGCGCATGGTGTTTCTCCTTGTCTCGGTTCCGGTGAGTCCGGATGTGAGTAGATTACGAGGATCAAGGTCAGCGGCGGTCAGGCGAGGGTAAAGCTTGGGTAAAGACGGGTTGGGCGGGGGCTTACAAAGCTTGGGGGCTGGCTTGTAGGCGCCGGCGTGTCGGGGCGTCGCATCGCTGCGAGGGCGCTAGTTAGAATGCCGCTGGGTGTCAGATACCCAGCATCATCGTTAACGACCATCGCAGGCAAGCCAGCTCCTACAAGGGGCCGCGCGCGGCTCCAGGTTTATCAGGGGGTGTAGTAGTAGCCACGGCTGCGCAGGGCGACGATCCGCGGGCGGCCGTCGGCATGCGGGCCGATTTTCTTGCGCAGGTTGCTGACGTGCATGTCCAGGCTGCGGTCATACAGGGTCAGCTTGCGGCCCAGGGCGATCTGCGCCAGTTCCTGCTTGTCCAGTGGCTCGCCTGGCTGGCGCAGCAAGGCTTCCAGCAGACGGCTTTCGGACAGGGTGAGGGTCAGTTCCTGATTATCGATGATCACCACGCCACGCACCGGGCTGAAGCACAGGTCACCCAATTCCAGTTGGGTCGACACCGCCGTCGGATGGCTGCGGCGCAACACCGCCCGCAGGCGGGCGGTGAGTTCGCGGGGGTCGCAAGGCTTGGCCAGGTAATCATCGGCGCCCAGTTCCAGGCCGAGGATCCGGTCCAGGGGCTCGCCCCGTGCCGAGAGCATCAGTACCGGCAATTCCGGATGGTCGGCGCGCAGTTGCTTGAGCAGTTCCAGGCCGCTGCCATCGGGCAGCATCACGTCCAGCACCACGGCCGCCGGCGCTGCCTCGGCCAGGGCCTTGCGGGCGCTCACGCCGTCATGGCAAGCGCGCACCTGGAAACCTTCCTGGCTCAACCAACTGGTCAGCAGCTCACAGAGCTCCTGGTCATCATCTATCAGTAACAGCTCGCTCATGACTCACTCAATTTAGCCATTGTCGACGGCGCCGATGCCCGCCACTGGCGAAGATACCGCACAGCAGGGCAACCAGCGCAACTCCTGCGCCAATCACGAACCATTGCTGCTGGTCGGTGAGCCAGCGGGGCAGGGTGCTGCCTTGTGCGTCCTTGAGTTGCTGGGCCAGGCGCTGGTTCTCCTGGCGCAAGCGGCTCAATTGCGCACTCTCGCGGGCGGCATCGGCAGTTTGCAATTGTTTGCTCAGTTCTTCGCGCAGGCGTTCGCTTTCTTTCAAGCGTTGCTGCAACTCGGTGATCTGGCTGCCGGCACTCAAGGACAGGGGCGTGGAGCTGCCGGTATTCGAGGTTTCTTCAGCCTGGGCCGTAGCCCCGATCGTTAACACTGCCAACAGACACAACTGACTTAAGCGCATCGGAACTCCTGATTCCACACGAATATTCAGAACGTTGTCGGCAGGTTACCGAGAATAATGAGCGATTAGGCGTTTGCCGAACCCAATAGGTTCAGCACCGCTCGGATCAAGGCAGGACTTGCTTGAATGGTTTGATCACGACATCGGCATACACACCGGCCGCTACATACGGATCGGCCTTGGCCCAGGCCTGGGCATCGGCCAGGGAAGCGAACTCGGCCACAATCAGGCTGCCGGTGAAGCCGGCTTCTCCCGGGTCATTGCTATCGACTGCCGGGTGTGGGCCAGCGAGCACGATGCGCCCTTCGGCCTGCAGCACCTTGAGGCGCTCCACGTGGGCCGGGCGCACGGAAAGGCGTTTTTCCAGGGAGTTGGCGACGTCGGTGGCAATGATGGCGTAGAGCATGTCAGTCCTCGGTTTTTGGCGTGGTGGGGTCGGTGTCATGCAGGTGGCGCGACAGGTAGATGCCCTGGGCTACCAGGAACACTACGGTCATGCCCAGGCTGCCGAACACCTTGAAGTCGACCCAGTAGCTCTGGAAGGTAAAGGCCACGAACAGGTTGGCCGCGCCACAGAACAGGAAAAACAGGATCCAGGCGATGTTCAGGCGGGTCCAGATTGGCTCCGGCAGGCTCAAGGCATGGCCCATGATCCGCTTGATCAACAGGCGATCGCCAATGAAGTGGCTGCCGATAAAGGCCAGGGCGAACAGCCAGTTGACCACCGGGGCTTTCCATTTAAGGAAGGTTTCGCTGTGGAAGGCCAGGGTCAGGCCGCCAAAGACCAGGCAGGCGACCAGGGTCAGCCATTGGCTTTTTTCCAGTTTGCGCTGGGAGATGAAGATTGCGCCGTAGACCACCAGGGAGCTGATGATCAGCACCGCCGTAGCGCTGTAGATACCGCCGAACGACAGCTCATGGCCGCCGATATCGAAGACCCGTGGGTCGGTTTTGAAGACGATGAAAAACAGCAACAGCGGGATGAAGTCGATGAATTGTTTCACAGTAAGAGCCAGAAGCTGGATGTGGCGGCATAATAACAAACATCCTTGGTTGCGATAGCGCCAGCTGACTTGAGGTTACACACTCCCGTGAATGTTGATTTGCACTGCCATAGCACGGCCTCCGACGGCGCCCTGGCGCCTGCGGTACTGGTTGCGCGTGCGTTTGAAAAAGGCGTGCGAGTACTGTCGCTGACCGACCATGACACCCTTGAAGGCCTGGACGAGGCGCGTAGTGCCGCCACGGCGCTGGGGATGCACCTGGTCAATGGCGTCGAACTGTCCTGCACCTGGGGCGGCGCGACCATTCATGTATTGGGCTACGGTTTCGACGTCACGGCCCCGCCATTGGTGGCGGCCATCGCCAGTTTGCACGATGGCCGCTGGCTGCGGTCCGAAGAAATAAGCCGCAAGCTAGCCCTCAAGGGCATGCCCAACGCCCTTGAGGGCGCTCGTGCCATCCAGCAGGAGCTGGGCGACAGCGGCAACGCGCCGGCCCGTCCGCACTTTGCCGACTGGATGGTGCGCGCAGGTTACGTCAAGGATCGCGCCGAAGCGTTCCGCAAATGGCTGGGCGCCGGCAAGCTGGGGGACGTCAAGTTGCACTGGCCGACCCTCGAAGACACCGTGGCCACCCTGCGCGCTTCGGGTGCCTGGGTCAGCCTGGCGCATCCCTGGCACTACGATTTCACCCGCAGTAAACGCCGCAAGCTGATAGGCGACTATATTCAAGCGGGTGGCCACGCCATCGAAGTGGTCAATGGGCATCAACCCGCCGAACAGGTTGGCAGCCTGGCGATTCTTGCCCGTGAATTTGGGCTGCTGGTCAGCGCCGGCAGTGATTTCCATGGCCCAGGCGGCTGGTCGGAGATCGGCGAATACCGCCCGGTCCCGGAAGACTTGCCGCTCCTGTCGGGGCGATTCAAGCATGACCCCATTACCGCCACTGTCTGAACAGGTAGAGAACGTGAGTCAATTTTTCCAGATTCACCCGGAAAATCCGCAAGCACGGCTGATCAAGCAGGCTGTGGAGATCATTCGCGCCGGTGGCGTGGTGATCTACCCAACGGATTCCTCTTACGCTATTGGTTGCCAGATCGGCGACAAGAATGCGGTAGAGCGCGTAAGACGCCTGCGCGAGCTGGATAAAAACCACAACTTTGCGCTGATCTGTAGCGACCTGTCGCAACTGGGTCTGTTCGCCAAGGTCGATACCGGCACCTTCCGCCTGCTCAAGGCCCATACTCCGGGGCCCTACACGTTTATTCTGAATGCTACCCGCGAGGTGCCGCGCCTGCTGCTGCACCCGAAGAAGCGCACCATCGGCCTGCGTGTGCCGGAGCACCCCATTGCCCTGGCGCTGCTGGCCGAGCTGGGTGAGCCGCTGATGAGCGTGTCGCTGATCATGCCCGGCGAGACTGAGCCGCTGGAAGATCCCTATGAAATGCGCCAACTCCTGGAAAAACACGTAGACCTGATCATCGACGGCGGGTACGGCGGCAACAAGGCGTCCACCGTGATCAACCTGGCCGACGGCGAGCCGGAGGTGATCCGCGTAGGCTGTGGCGATCCGGCACCGTTCATGGTCGAGGCCTGAATGTCGGCCGTGGAAACCGTCGACAGCCAGGCCGGCGCCCAGCAGGAGCTGCCCTTTGCCATGGTCTACGGCCAGGCGGTCATGGAAATGCCCCTGGACCTGTATATCCCGCCGGATGCCCTGGAAGTCTTCCTTGAGGCCTTCGAAGGCCCGCTGGACTTGCTGCTGTACCTGATCCGCAAACAGAACATCAATATCCTCGATATCCCGGTGGCGGAAATCACTCGCCAGTACATGGGCTATGTCGAGTTGATGCAGTCGGTGCGCCTGGAACTGGCCGCCGAATACCTGGTGATGGCCGCGATGCTGGCCGAGATCAAGTCACGCATGCTGCTGCCACGCTCGGAGACGATCGAGGCCGAAGAGGACGATCCGCGCGCCGAACTGATCCGCCGCCTGCAGGAGTACGAGCGCTTCAAGGCTGCCGCCGAAGGCATTGACGGTTTGAGCCGCGTGGGCCGTGACGTGGTGGTACCCAAGCTCGATGCGCCGGAAGCCCGGGCGCGCAAATTGTTGCCAGATGTGAGTCTGGAAGAGTTGCTGATGTCCATGGCCGAGGTGCTGCGCCGTGGCGATATGTTTGAAAGCCACCAGGTCAGCCGCGAAGCCTTGTCTACCCGCGAGCGCATGAGTGATGTGCTCGAGCGCCTCAAGGGCGGAGGGTTCGTGCCGTTTGTCGAGCTGTTTACCGCCGAAGAGGGGCGCTTGGGCGTGGTGGTGACCTTTATGGCGATCCTCGAACTGGTCAAGGAGTCTTTGGTCGAGCTGGTGCAGAATGAGCCTTTTGCTGCTATCCACGTGCGGGCGCGAGCCGAATAAAGAGCTGAATCGATGAATCTGACTGAACCTCGCGAACTGGCACCGCTGTTGGAAGCCTTCCTCTTGGCCTCGGGCAAGCCGCAATCACTGGAGCGCCTGTTCGAACTGTTTGAAGAGGCCGAGCGCCCGGAGCCGCCGGTATTCAAGAAGGCCCTGGAAATCCTGCGCAAATCCTGTGAAGGCCGGGCCTTTGAGTTGCGGGAAGTGGCCTCGGGCTACCGCCTGCAAATCCGCGAAAAGTTTTCGCCGTGGGTCGGGCGCCTGTGGGAAGAGCGCCCGCAACGCTACTCCCGGGCGATGCTGGAGACCATGGCGCTGATTGCCTATCGCCAGCCCATCACCCGTGGCGAGATCGAAGACGTGCGCGGCGTGGCGGTCAACAGTCATATCGTCAAGACGCTGCTGGAGCGCGAGTGGATCCGCATCGTCGGTTACCGCGACGTGCCGGGCAAACCGGCGATGTTTGCGACCACCAAGGTGTTTCTCGATCACTTCAACCTAAAGAACCTCGACGACCTGCCGCCACTGGCCGAACTGCGGGAAATCGAGGCAGAACCGGTGCTCGATTTCGACGATGCGCCAGTGCCGGCCGGCTTGCAGGAGCTGGCCGATGCCAGCGCCGAGCCGGAAGAGCCCAAGGATGAGACCAGTTTCCACACGCTGCTGCTGGAGCTGGACGATATGGAACAGGGGATCAAGACCGATTTTGATGATTTGCTGCGTGATGGGGCGGTGGAGCCCGAAACGCCGGTGAGCGTTGAAACGGCGCCTGCGGTCGAACCTGAGCCTGAGGAAGACATCCTGGGCGTGGCTGCGGCCCGTGAAAAACTGCTGGCCGCTGTCGCGGCCCTTGAACAACCCGAATTGAGCGAAGAAGAAGCCGAGGCCCGGGCACTGGCCGAAGCCATCGAAAACGAACGCCGCGAATTCGAAGACTGACAGCTCCCACAGAAAAGCCCTGTGCAGTGAGGTAGTGATGAGTTCCACCAAAGACCCCTGTATCAGCCTCTGCAAATTCAGCGACGATATCTGCGTCGGCTGCGGGCGCAGCAAGCGTGAGATCCGGGCCTGGAAGAAGCTCGACAAGGTCGACAAGCGCGCGGTGCTGGCCGAAGCCGGGCTACGGCTGCTCGCCCTGGGTGCCACCGGTCGGCGGAAAAGCAAATGAGCCGGTATATATCGACTAGTCTCTGATGCGCAATACGCGCCATGAGCGTATGATTCGCGACCCTTTGGCGATGCGTTCGCCCAAGACCCCAGTTTCAATACCTTCAGGCCACGCCTGAATCGACACACCGGGAGGTGCTTAAGATGAAAGACCAAGACCAGAACGACAGCCAGGAAATCGGCCCAGCAGGCGAGAAACTGCAGAAAGTCCTCGCCCGTATCGGCGTTGGCTCGCGCCGCGACGTGGAAGCCTGGATCACCCAGAAGCGCATCAAGGTCAATGGCGTCGAGGCCACCTTGGGCCAGCGCGTCGACCTGCATGACGCGATCACCATTGATGGCAAGGTCATCAAGCGTGAAGAGGCCGCCGAATCGGTGCGCCGCGTGATCATGTACAACAAGCCTGACGGCGAGATCTGCACCCGTGACGATCCGGAAGGCCGTCCAACTGTCTTCGACAAGATGCCCAAGCCTAAAGAAGGCCGTTGGATCAACATCGGTCGCCTGGACATCAACACCACCGGCTTGCTGATGTTCACCACCGACGGTGAATTGGCCAACCGCCTGATGCACCCGTCCTACGAGATGGACCGCGAATACGCCGTGCGTGTACGTGGTGAAGTCGATGACGAGATGATCGAGCGCCTCAAGGCTGGCGTCGTGCTGGAAGACGGCCCGGCCAAGTTCACTGACATCAAGCAGGCTCCAGGTGGCGAAGGCTTCAACCACTGGTACCACTGCGTGGTGATGGAAGGGCGTAACCGTGAAGTACGTCGCCTGTGGGAATCCCAGGGCCTGGTGGTCAGCCGCCTGAAACGCGTACGTTTTGGCCCGGTGTTCCTCAACTCGGACCTGCCGATGGGTCGCTGGCGCGAAATGAGCCAGTACGAAGTCGACATCCTTAGCGCTGAAGTGGGCCTGACGCCTGTGGCCATGCCGCAGATGAACGCCAAGAGCAAAGACAAGCTGGAGCGCATGCAGCGTAAATCGTCGCGCCCTGTGGCACGCACCGAGCGCGTTGCCCGCACTCTGCGCCCGGCGCTGGATGCACCGGCCACTGGCGGTCGCATTTCCCGTCAGCCGCAGATCGAGGGCGATCGTCGCCCATCGGCTCCGGCCCGTCAGGATGGCGAGCGTGCACCGCGCGCGCCGCGTCCAGCCGGTCGTGGCGAAGCGCCAACAGGTGGCCGCAGCAACCGTGGCGAAACGGGCCGTGGTGCGCCGCAGACCGATCGTCCGGCCGAAGGGGCCAAGCGCCCAGCCAAGCCCGCGCCGAAAAAGCGCCCAGGACTCAAACTGGTGGCTGACGAGCCTTCGGGCAAGCGCCGCGGTGCACCGGCCGGTTCCGGCCAGCGCCCGGGCTTCGGTCGCAAGAAGCCTTAAGGGCTGCGACAAGTTTTAAGCTGCGAGCGGTAAGAGAAAGCGCCAACCTGCGGGTTGGCGTTTTTTTTGCGCCGGATTTTGTGTAGGAGCGAGCTTGCTCGCGAAAAAACCAGAGCTGTCACGGTTATCCAGGATGAACGCGGTGCTTGGGCGTTTCTCGCGAGTAAGCTCGCTCCTACAGATGATGCCAAGCCCGGTCGTCAGGAATGTCTTCCGCACTGTAACAATTATTTTACGGATGGCCTGAGCCTACGCCGGTCTTGGTCTCGTGGCTCTTTATCTGTAAAGAAAACTTTCCGATCGGTCAACAATCTCCCTGGTAAGGCTCCCTAACCAATCGAGCGGTGTACAATGCGCCGCGTTTTACTGTGACCCCCCTTGCGTACCCACGCAAAAGGCCTTCAAGGCTGGCTGCCTTGTTAACTCCGCCTGGCCATAAGCCGGACGGGTTCGATTTCGTCACAGATAAAAACAAACAGGTGACGCATGACCGTAAGAAAGACGCTGAACTCCTGGTGCCTGCGCTGGGGTTTGATCGGCGCTGCTTGAGTCGGTTTCAAAGCAGCATCGTGTAATCAACATCATCAAACCTTGCGTGAGACCCTTTTCATGAGTGCAAACAACTCGCCTTCAGGTGAACTGAAGCGCGGCCTGAAAAATCGTCATATCCAATTGATCGCCCTCGGTGGCGCGATCGGTACCGGCCTGTTCCTGGGCTCGGCGGGGGTGCTGAAGTCAGCCGGCCCGTCGATGATCCTCGGCTATGCCATCTGCGGTTTCATTGCCTTTATGATCATGCGCCAGTTGGGCGAAATGATCGTCGAAGAGCCAGTGGCCGGTTCCTTCAGCCATTTTGCCCACAAGTACTGGGGCGGTTTCGCAGGCTTCTTGTCGGGCTGGAACTGCTGGATCCTCTACATTCTGGTGGGCATGTCGGAGCTGACGGCCGTCGGCAAGTACGTGCACTACTGGTGGCCGGAGATTCCGACCTGGGTCTCGGCGGCGGCGTTTTTTGTGCTGATCAATGTGATCAACCTGGCCAACGTCAAAGTGTTTGGCGAGGCCGAGTTCTGGTTTGCAATTATCAAGGTGGTGGCGATTGTCGGCATGATTGCCCTGGGCAGCTACTTGCTGGTCAGCGGCACCGGCGGGCCACAGGCTTCGGTGACCAACCTGTGGGAACACGGCGGGTTCTTCCCCCATGGCGTTGGCGGCCTGGTGATGGCTATGGCGATTATCATGTTCTCGTTTGGCGGCCTGGAAATGCTCGGTTTTACCGCCGCTGAAGCGGACCAGCCACGGACCGTAATCCCCAAGGCGATCAATCAGGTGATCTACCGCATCCTGATTTTCTACATCGGCGCCCTGGTGGTGCTGTTGTCGCTGACGCCATGGGACAGCCTGCTGGTGACCTTGAACGCTTCCGGCGATGCCTATAGCGGCAGCCCGTTCGTGCAGGTGTTCTCGATGCTGGGCAGCAACACTGCCGCGCATATCCTCAACTTTGTGGTGTTGACGGCGGCGCTGTCGGTGTACAACAGCGGCACCTACTGCAACAGCCGCATGCTGCTGGGCATGGCCGAACAAGGCGACGCCCCGGCGGTGTTGGCGAAGATCGACAAGCGCGGCGTGCCCGTGCGTTCGATCCTGGCCTCGGCGGCAGTCACCCTGGTGGCGGTGTTGATGAACTACTGGATCCCGCAGCACGCCCTGGAGCTGCTGATGTCCCTGGTGGTGGCCACGTTGGTGATCAACTGGGCGATGATCAGCTTCTCGCACTTCAAGTTCCGCCAACATATGAACCGCACCGGCCAGGTGCCGCTGTTCAAGGCGCTGTGGTACCCCTACGGCAACTATGTGTGCCTGGCGTTCGTGGTGTTTATCCTGGGGATCATGCTGCTGATTCCGGGGATTCAGATCTCGGTGTACGCGATTCCGGTCTGGGTGGCGTTTATGTGGGTGTGCTACGTGCTCAAGAACAAGCGCAAGGCGCTGGCAGACTTGAGTGCGGTATCCTCGCTGAACAACTAGCCCAAAACTGTAGGATCTGTGGGGACGCTTAGTCCTCGCCAGATCCTGCAAGTGCTCACGGACCCGCTTTCCATGTTGGTGATCTCCAGTAACGTGCACCTGCCCGATGCCGAAATCGAGTTGACGGCCATCCGCGCCCAGGGCGCCGGCGGGCAGAACGTCAATAAGGTCTCCAGCGCCGTGCACTTGCGCTTCGATATCGGCGCTTCGTCGTTGCCGCCGTTCTACAAGGAGCGCTTGCTGGCACTGCGCGACAGCCGCATCACCAGCGAAGGCGTGCTGATCCTCAAGGCCCAGCAATACCGGACCCAGGAACAGAACCGCGCCGACGCCCTCGAGCGCCTGGTGGAGTTGATCCTCAGCGCGACCAAAGTCGAGAAAAAACGCCGCCCGACCAAACCCACCCTGGGCTCGAAAAAGCGTCGCCTGGAATCCAAGACCAAGCGCGGCAGCATCAAGGCCGGGCGTGGCAAAGTGGATTTCTAGCCGGCGTTACGTTCGTTGCGGTATTTGGGGGCCTGGCGATACAGGTACAGGCTCAACAGCAGCCCGGCGAAGGCCGCCAACGCGGCAAACAGAAAGATCGAAGCAAAGCCGAACCCCGCTGCAATCGCCCCGGCCAGTGGCCCGGTGATACCCAATGACAAGTCGATAAACAGCGAATAGGCACCCACCGCCGCGCCACGGCTGGAGGCGGGCACCAGGTTGACTGCCTCGACGCCCAGCGCCGGAAACACCAGGGAAAACCCAAAACCACTCAGGGCCGCGCCCGCCAGGGCCAGTTCGGCATTCGGCGCCAGCCACAACAGCAGCAGGCCAAGGGTTTCCACCGACAGACAGGCGATCGCCACGCGAAACCCGCCGATGCGGTTGATCAGGTTACCGAACAGCAACCGCGCGCCGATAAAGCTGGCCCCGAACAGGCTCAGGCATAGCACCGCGTTATCCCAGTTCTGGGTCGCGTAATACAGGGTAATAAAAGTGGCGATGGTGCCAAAGCCGATGGAGCCCAGGGCCAGCCCGCAGCCGTGGGGCAGTACGCGGCCCAGCACATGCATGAAGGGCAAGCGTTCGCCGACTACGATGGGCGCCGCGACTTTCGGCCAGGCCAGCAGCAGGCCCAGCACCGCCAGGGCAATGATGCTTGCGCCCATGCTCCACAGCCCGAACCGGCTGACCAGCAGCACCCCCAGCGGTGCGCCAATCGCCAGGGCGCCGTAGCTGGCGATACCGTTCCAGGAGATGACCTTGGCGGTGTTCACCGCACCGACCCGACCGATCCCCCAGCCAATGGAACCCGATCCCACCAGGCTTTCGGCACTGCCCAGGACCAGCCGGCCAATCAGCAGGCTGGCCAGGCTCAGGGCCGGCAGATGGGTCAGGGCGGCGGATGCCAGCATGAACACCCCACTCAAGCCGCAGCCGGCCAGGCCATACATCACCGCGCGCTTGCTGCCGCGGTTATCGATGATGCGCCCGGCGTAGGGCCGGCTCAGCAGGGTGGCCAGGTACTGCACGCTGATCACCAGGCCCGCGATCACCGCGCCAAAGCCCAGGTCGCTGTGGACATAGCCCGGTAATACGGCCAGGGGAATGCCGATATTCAGATAGCCGATAAAGGTGAACAGCACGATGGAAACGACTTGCAGCGTGACCGCCATGGGGCGCTGGGTATCTGGCATGGGGAAGGTCCACTGTCGCGGCAGGAAAAGATAGGCTGCTTATGATACCGATGCTTTGCGCTGCGCAGGGCATAAAACCTTTGGCGGCTGAACGACCGCCATCGCCGGCAAGCGGGTTCCTACAGTGGCGCGGGGTTGAGCATGCGTGTGGTCACCAGCGCGGCCAGGGCGTTTTCCTGGGTGCCGAAGCGCTTGAGCAGCAGCGCTTGTTTTTCCGGGCTGAGGCGGCTCCACACATCGACCATTTGCAGGGCGGCGCCGAGTAACGCTTCATCGGGGGAATGCTTGGGAGTGTCGGGCATGTTGCGTGTCTCTTGATTCAGGCGGTGTGGAAAGCGCGCAATGTCACGCTTTCCACACGGTCTGGGTACTGCGGTCAGTCGTCGCTATCGCTGTCGACCGGTGTTGCCTGTGCCGGTGCTGGCTTGTCGCTGCCGGCCTGTTGCGGGGTTGGCTGCTCGGTCTCGTGCAGGCTTGGGAAGGGGAGATTGGGAATCTCGTGCATCGTCGTCGCTCCTCGCAAGGTCTGTTGTGGGATTGCAGATGTACCGCGCTTTTCACAAAGCCTGGGCAGGATACAGCACTGCAAATGACAAAAAGACTTTTATCTCACCCAATGCACGAACCTTTCGCCCCAAGACGCAAGTGACAAGAGGTCACACGCTGGCCTGGCGCTCCATGGCGGCCTTGTAGATCGAGTTTTTGGGTTGGGCAAAGACCCGGGCCAGCATGGGTTCGAAAAAGCTCAGGGGTAGGGTGGCGTAGGCCGGATCGAAGGCGGCCGCGTCGTACAGCGCGCAGAACTCAATGGTTTGCTCATACTGCGGGTGTTCACCAAATTGCTCGCGCAGGTGGCGATCCATGCCCAGGTGATGAAAGAAATAGTAGCCCTGGAAAATCCCGTGTTTTTCCACCATCCACAGGTTCTGCGGGCTGACGAACGGTTTGAGGATGGCGGCAGCAATGTCTGGATGGTTGTAGGAGCCCAGGGTGTCGCCGATGTCATGCAGCAGCGCGCAGACCACATATTCTTCATCGCGGCCATCGTGCCAGGCGCGGCTGGCGGTCTGCAGGGAATGGGTCAGGCGGTCCACCGGGAAACCGCCGAAGTCACCTTCCAGCAGCCGTAGGTGCGCGAGGATCCGCCCGGGCAACTGGCGGGCATAGGCACTGAAGTCGGCGGCGATGATGGCCCAGTCTTCCTGGGTGCCGTCTTGCATATGGGTGAAGCGGGCCTGCTGGCTCATCGGTGTGTCTCTTATTGTTTTGGGGGGATTAGAACGGCACCTTGCCCAGGATCATGTCGCGGTACATCACGAAATCTCCCAGCAGGCTGTAGAACGGATGCTGGAACGTCGCCGGACGGTTCTTTTCAAAGAAAAAGTGCCCGACCCAGGCAAAGCTGTAGCCGGCCACCGGCAGTACCCACAGTAGCCACCAGGCACCCTTGCCGATGGCGAACGCGAGAATAAAAATCACCAGGCTGGTGCCGATAAAGTGCAGGCGCCGGCAGGTGCTGTTGCCGTGTTCATTCAGGTAATACGGATAGAACTCGGCGAAGCTATTGAATTGTCTGACATTTTCCATGTTGGCCGGCCCTCTGGTTTTTGTTGTGCCCGACGGATGTTCGGCGGGGAGCTTATTTGAGTCTAGAGTCATCACTGGCAAGGGCCAGTGACAATAGACGCCACTTTAGTATCCTTGGGTTCCTGGCTGCGGTTTCAGCCGTGCCGTCATAGAACGCGTGCAAGAAAACGCCATGAACGAACGAACGACTTCTGCAAGCTGGGCGATGGGGATAGTCAAGGCGCTGGAGCTTGAGGGCCTGGATTGCCGTGCCCTGTTCAAACAGCTGGGCCTGGATTACAGCGCCCTGGATGACCCCGACGCGCGTTTCCCCCAGGACTCCATGACGCGGCTCTGGCAGCGTGCGGTGGAGGTTTCGGGCAATCCGGCCATCGGCCTGAATATGGGCAAGGTGGTGCGCCCGGCGTCGTTCCATGTGGCCGGCTATGCCTTGATGTCCAGCAGCACCCTGGCCGAAGGCTTTACCCGGCTGGTGCGTTACCAGCGGATCATTGCCGAAAGCGCTGACTTGAGCTTTCGCCTGTTGCCCGAAGGCTATGCGCTGATCCTTACGGTACACGGCGACCATCTGCCGCCTACCCGGCAAAGCGCCGAGGCTTCGCTGGCCTGTGCCCTGGCGCTGTGCGGCTGGCTGACCGGGCGCACGCTGCAACCGCGCAAAGTGTTGGTGCAAGGCGCGCAGCCAGCCGACCTGGAACCCTATCGGCAGGCCTTTCATGCGCCGTTGGTGTTCAACGCGCCGTATGACGCGTTGATCTTCGAGCGGGCGGACATGGAAGCACCGCTGCCCACTGCCAATGAAGCGATGGCGCTGCTGCACGATCGGTTTGCCGGGGAATACCTGGCGCGGTTTTCCGAGAGCCGGGTGACCCACAAGGCTCGCCAGGTGCTCTGCCGGTTGTTGCCCCAGGGCGAGCCCAAGCGTGAGGTGGTCGCGCAGACGTTGCACCTGTCCCAGCGCACGCTGCAGCGGCGCTTGCAGGAGGAGGGCACCAGCTTCCAGACCCTGCTCGACGACACCCGTCGCGAACTGGCCGAGCAGTACCTGGCGCAGCCGAGCATGACCTTGCTGGAAATCGCCTACTTGCTGGGGTTCGCCGATCCGAGCAACTTTTTCCGCGCGTTTCGCCGCTGGTTCGATGTCACGCCCGGCGAATACCGGGCGCGGTTGCTGGAAACTTCGGCCAGTGTCAGTGCCGCCAGAACGCCGGAATACACAGCACAAACACCGTAATGATCTCCAGCCGGCCCAGCAGCATGCCCAGGGACAGGATCCATTTGGCGGCGTCCGGCAGCGTGGCGAAGTTACCGGCCGGGCCGATGGTTTCGCCCAGCCCCGGGCCTACGCCGGAGACGGTGCTGGCGGCGCCGGTCAAGGCGGTCATCCAATCCACGCCCAGCAACGAGAGGGCCAGGGCGATCATGCAGATGGTGATGGCAAAGAAGAACGAGAACGTCAGGATCGACCGCACGATTTCTTCGTCCAGGCGGTGGCCGTTGTATTTCTGTTTGATCACCGCTCTTGGGTGAATCAGTTGGTTCAAGTTGGCCTTGAGCAGGATATAGGCGACCTGGAAGCGGAAGATCTTGATCCCGCCAGCGGTGGAACCCGAGCAACCGCCGACAAATCCCAGGTAGAAGAACAGCATCAGCGAGAAATTGCCCCACAGGCTGTAGTCGCCCAGTGCGAAACCGGTGGTGGTCACCACGGACGTGACGTTCAGCGCCACATGGCGCAGCGCATCCAGCCAGTGCAGGTTGGTGGTCCACCAGTACCAGGTGCCTAGCACGATCCAGGTCACCAACAGCATCCCCAACAGGCCCTGTACCTGCTGGTCCTTGATCAGCGCCTTGCGGTTGCCGCGCAAGGTCGCGACATACAAGGCAAACGGCAGGCTGCCCATGATCATCACGACTATCGCGACCCAATGCACTGCGGGCTGTTTCCAGTGCGCCAACGACTCGTCGGAGGTGGAGAAACCGCCGGTGGAAATGGCCGACATCGCGTGGTTGATCGAGTCGAACAGGCCCATGCCAGCCCACCAGAAGCCCAGGGTGCCGAGGATGGTGATGCCGACATAGGCCGCCACGATCAGGCGCGCCACCATATGCGAGCGCGGCATGACCTTCTCGGAGCGGTCCGAGGATTCGGTCTGGAACAGGCGCATGCCACCGATGCGCAGCAACGGCAGGATCGCCACCGCCATGCCGATAAAACCGATACCGCCGAGCCAGTGCAGCATCGAGCGCCACATCAGGATGCCCGGTGACATGGTGTCCAGCCCACTGAGCACGGTGGCGCCGGTGGCGGTGATGCCGGACATGCTTTCAAAGAACGAGTCGGTATAGCTGATGTGTTGGGTCAGCAAGAACGGCAGCGCGGCAAAGATACACACCACCACCCAACTGCTGACGGTCAGCAGGTACATGTCCCTGGGGCGCAGTTGGACTTGTTCCGGGCGACCGGGAATCACCAGGGCCAGGCCAGCGATAAAGGTGATCATGCTTGCCCAGAGAAAGGACGGCAGGTCGCTGGTACGGTCGAAAAACATCAGGGTGGCCATGGGCACGACCATGGCGACCGCGAGGGTAATCAGGAAGATGCCGATGATGAAACCAATGATTCGCAGGGTCGGCATTGCCATCAATTGCGCTCGGGTGACAGTTGGAGGCGCCATTCTACCTACGGCGCAGGGCTTGTAAACCGGGGGTATGGATCTGATGTGGGGCCTGGCTTGTGTGGGAGCTGGCAAGCCAGCTCCCACATGGGTTTTGTTGGGGTTAATACAAAAAAGGCGACCCGAAGGCCGCCTCATTCAAACCGCGCGGATCAGAACTCGTGATCAGCGGTATCCGGGTTCAGGTCACCGATGCCCAGCTTGCCAGCTGCTTGCTCGATCGAACCAGTCTGCTTGACCAGGGCGGCGATGGCGTCGCGCACGATCTGGTTGCCCGCGGTGTTGCCGGCGGCGATCAGTTGGTCGTAGTGCTCACCCTTGTTGGCGTGGTCGACAATGACCTGGATCTTCGCTTCGGTAGCAGCCAGGTCGGCCTTGAGGGCTTCATCGGCAGCCGGATCAACCTTGGCCACCAGGGACGACAGGCTGGCGCCGGTCAGCTTGGTGCCATCGGTGCGGGTGTACTCGCCCAGGTAGACGTTGCGGATGCCCTTGGCGTCGTAGAAGTGCGAGTAGTGTGTGTTGTCGCTGAAGCAGTCGTGCTCGTCTTCCGGCGAGTTGGCTTCCAGGGACACTTTCATCCGCTCGCCCGCCAGCTCACCCAGGGACAGGCTGCCCATGCCGAACAGCATCTTGCGCAGGCCGTCGGTGCCAGGTTCCGCTTGCAGGGTGGCGCGGTAGTTGTCTTCGACGTTGGGTTTCCAGTTGCCGACCATTTCTTCGAGGTCGCTGACCAGCAGTTGGGTCACGGCACGCAGGTAAGTGCGGCGACGCTCGTTATGGCCGCCGGTGGCGCCTTCGCCTTGCAGGTAGTCCGACGCTGGACGGTTGCCGGCGCCAGGGCCGGTGCCGTTCAAGTCCTGGCCCCACAGCAGGAATTCGATGGCGTGGTAGCCGGTGGCGACGTTGGCTTCGGAGCCGCCCAGCTCATTGAGGCTGGCGAGTTTCTCCGGGGTGATTTCCTTGACGTCGATCTTGTCTTCGCCGACCTGGATCTGGGTGTTGGCGATGATATTGGCGGTGGCGCCCGGGTTACCGAGGGCGTGTTCGTAGGATTTGTCGACATAGTCGATCAGGCCTTCGTCCAGCGGCCAGGCGTTCACCTGACCTTCCCAGTCATCAATGATGGTGTTGCCAAAACGGAACACTTCACTCTGCAGGTACGGTACGCGTGCGGCGATCCAGGCGGTACGTGCAGCCTTCAGGGTTTCGTCGTTGGGGTTGGCAAGGAAGGTATCGATGGCGGTCTGCAGGGTTTTTGCAGTGGACTCGGCGTCGCTGTACACCGCATACACGATGTCTGCGTAGTGCGCGACGACCGCCTTGGCGGCCGCCTCGTCAACCTGGCCGGCAGCCGCTGGAGCGGTAGTGCTGACAGCTGGCGTTGGCGCCTGGGGGGCGGCGGCCTTGTCTTTGCCCTCGCCGCAGCCGGCGAGAGAAATAGCGATGGCCAGCAGACTGGCGGTGGCCAGGGGCATACGAATCATGGCGAACATCCTGCTTCGGTAGTTGATCGGGGCGCAATGCAGCGCGCAAAACTGCGACATAATGCGAAAGATTTGCATTTTCTGTAAAGGGTTAACGCAGTAAAAAATTAACATTCGCGCCCCGGCCGCCCAAGGCTTTGCCCTCGATGCATAGGTATCTACACAACTTTCAGAAATTGACCAACTTCCCTGTGGCGAGCGCTATCTACTTGGATTTATGCGTTGCGGCAAAATTGTGTGATACGGCTGCCCGGGGTGGCCAGCATGGCGCTATAAGATCGCCGCGTTGTTGCGCTCGGCCTGTTTGAGATAGGCCGCCAGCTCACGGGCCGGCAGGGGTTTGCTGTAGTGATAGCCCTGACCCTCGTGGCAGCCTTCGCTGATGATGTAGGCCTCTTGCTCGGGCGTCTCCACGCCTTCGGCGATAACCTGCATGCCCAGGCTTTTGCCCAGTTGGATGATCGCCCGCACGATGGTGGCATCGTCATCGTCGTCCAGCAGATCCTGGACAAAGCTCTTGTCGATCTTGATTTTGTCCAAGGGCAGGCTTTTCAGGTAACTCAGCGACGAGTAGCCGGTACCGAAGTCGTCAATGGCAATCAGCGCGCCGGAGCGGCGCAAGCTCAGCAAGTGCTGGGCGGCGGTGCTGATGTCTTCCATCAGGCCGGTCTCGGTCACTTCCAGCTCGAGGCTGCGCGGCGGCAGGCGATAGATCTGCAACAGGTTGTTGACCACCCGTGGCAGCTCGGCGTGGTGCAGTTGCACCGTGGACAGATTGACCGCCATGCGCAGCTCGGTAAAACCCTGGTCATGCCATTCGCGCAATTGCCGGCAGGCCTGGTCCAGTACCCACTCGCCAATGGGGATGATGGTGCCGTTCTGTTCCGCCAACGGGATAAACAGGTCGGGAGGTACCAGGCCGTGTTCCGGATGTTGCCAGCGAATCAGCGCCTCGACGCCGACCACGCGATGATCCACATAGCTGATCTGCGGTTGGTACACCAAATGAAACTGGTCGCGGCCCAGGGCTTCGCGCAGGTCTTTCTCCAGCTCGCGGCGCCGGCGCATCTCGCTGTCGACGCTGGCGATATAGAACTGGTAGCGATTGCGCGAGCGGCTCTTGGCCAGGGTCATGGTCTGCTCGGCCTTTTGCAGCAGCTTCTCGGTGCTGTCGCCGTCTTCGGGAAACAAGGTGATACCGATGGTGGCGCGCAGGCGGATCTGCTCATGGTCGAGGGCGAACTCCGCTTCCAGGTCATCGAGGATGCTTTGTGCCAGCTCGGCGGCTTCGTAGGGTTGCTCGATATCGGCCTGGACCAGGGCGAACTGGTCGCCACCCAGGCGGGCGAGGGCGCCGAGGCGCCCACTGTGGGCGCGCAGGCGGTCGGCCAGGGCCAGCAGCAATTGGTCGCCGGCCTGGTAGGTGTATTGCTCGTTGACGCTCTTGAAGTCATCCAGCCCCACGCACAACACCGCGACCCGGCGTTGACGGCGGCCGGCGTCGATGAGGATCTTGTCCAGTTGCTCCTGCAGCTTCTGGCGGTTGGGCAGGCCGGTGAGGAAGTCGTACTGGGCCATGCGCAGCAAGCTGTTTTCTGCTTCATGACGCAGGTGAGTGTTGCGCTCGATAGAGGCCAGCAACTGATTGGCGGTGTTGATCCACAGCCCCAGTTCATTTTTCTCGTGGCCCTTGAGCTGGGGGATCTTGTGTTCGCTGGGCCGGTCGGGGTTGATCGAACTGAGGTGGCTGATGATTCGCGACAGGGGCTTGGTCAGCAGCCAGTGATAGACCAGGTACAACACCAGACCCATGGCCAGGGCGCGCAGCACCCCAGAGATAAAGATGATCACCGAATTGACGATAAAACCCTGGCCATAAGTGGCCGTGTCGAGGGTGATGCTCAGGTCGCCGTAATACTCGCTATACGGCCCGCGCCCCACCAATGGCGTAGTAAAGGTGCGTTCCTGGCCGAGAATCACGTCCGTCAGCCAGCGGCTTGGGGAGTGCTGCAGCTCCCGGCTCTTTTCGGCGAGCATCGGTTCGTTGGGATGGCCGATGGAGGCCATACGCACTGCATCATCCTGAAACAGGCCCTCGATGACCTGCATGCCCATCTCCCGGTCCAGGCTGTAGACGGCCTGGGTCGAAGGGTCGCGAAACATGTCGAGGATGCGCTGGGCATCGCCTGCTACGGCCTGGCGCGTCTTGTAGGCATCAAAGACGATCTGCGCCACGCTCAATGCAACGCCCACTATCAGTGCCGATAACAGCACCACCCGGAGCAACTTCACCGACAAGCTGTTTTTGAGTTCCAGCTTCAAAGGGTTATTCCTTGTTCCATTCGGGTAGCCTCAATATGCCATGAGTATTGGCAATCCCGTGGTGGCAGTCAAAGGGACATTGAAGCAGTTGCAGCTTTGAAGCCGCGCGGGGCGTTTCCCGGTGAGGCGAGCATCGCTGGCGCGAGGCGGATTTGTATCCGCCTCGCGCCAGCGGGGGGAGGGCGATGTTTAGCGAAGGGGCGGGTTTGGAGGGTCAGGTGCGCAGGTTCATGGCTTAACTGAACGTGATTGTTACGCTCTGTTCTTTTTTCGCAGTGTCGAAATCTATGGACTTGCTTTGCTCATCGCTGGTGTTTTTCAGGGTGTCGCCCAGGGTTTTTGCGGCAACGTCGGCGAAGGGCTGGATCAGGGGTGCGATCGACTTGGTGATATCGGCAGCTGCTTTGGCCAGTTCACCAATCACGGGAAGTGCTGCGAGTGCTGACATAGACATTGTGAAATCTCCGACAGGGATGAGAGGGATATTCCTCATCCACTACGTGGCATAAGCGACACATCGGGTTCCAGATCGAACGCATGAAAAAGCCCGGCAATCGCCGGGCTCTTTGTACTGCAAGGGTTACTTACGCAGTGAAGGTCTTGCCTTCGAACTGCTCGGCAACGAACTTCCAGTTGACCAGGTTCCAGAACGCTTCCACATACTTTGGACGCACGTTGCGGTAGTCGATGTAGTAGGCGTGTTCCCAGACGTCGCAGGTCAGCAGCGGGGTGTCGCCGCTGGTCAGCGGGTTGCCGGCGCCGATGGTGCTGGCCAGGGCCAGGGAACCGTCAGCCTTTTTCACCAGCCAGCCCCAACCGGAACCGAAGGTGCCGACGGAAGTCTTGGTGAACTCTTCCTTGAACTTGTCGAACGAACCGAACGCCGCGTTGATGGCTTCAGCCAGGGCGCCAGTCGGTTGACCGCCAGCGTTTGGCGCCAGGCAGTTCCAGTAGAAAGTGTGGTTCCAGACCTGGGCGGCGTTGTTGAAGATGCCACCCGAAGAGGACTTGACGATCTCTTCCAGGGTCTTGCCTTCGAACTCGGTGCCTGGCACCAGGTTGTTCAGGTTCACGACATAGGTGTTGTGGTGCTTGTCGTGGTGATACTCCAGGGTTTCCTTGGAGATGTGCGGCTGCAGGGCATCGTGTGCGTACGGCAGCGGCGGCAATTCGAAAGCCATGATAATTCTCCTAATCAGGTCAGTTGCGGTGAGCGCAAGGCCGATCACGGGCGGCCAAACAAGCGCCGGGGAGTTTGTACTCTTTGCGGCGCAGGGGCTGGATCATAGCACCGGGGGTGCGGCAAAACCACGCAACAACTGTGTGGGATAGAGGTTCCAGAGCGTTTTGGAATATTGCTCAGCTGCTGATCAGTTGATAGGCCACGCTGAACATCATCACCGCTACCAGCAGGTCCAGTAGGCGCCAGGTCGCCGGGCGCGCCAGCCACGGGGCCAGCCATGCCGCGCCGAGGGCCAGGGCGGTGAACCACAGGAACGAGGCGCTGGCGGCACCTGCGACATAAGCGCCTGGCTCGGTCTGCTGAGCGCCCAGGGAGCCGATCAGCAAAACCGTGTCCAGATAGACGTGGGGGTTGAGCAGGGTCACGGCCAAGGCACTGAGCATCACTGCACGCAGCGAGCGCACCTTTTGTCCCTCACCTTGCTCCAGGCTTTGACGGGAACAGGCGCGGCGCAAGGCCAGGGCGCCATACCACAACAGGAATGCCGCGCCGCCCCAGCGTGCAATCGCCAGCAACAGCGGGTTATGCGCCAGCACTGTCGCCAGGCCAAACACCCCGGCAGCCACCAGCAATGCATCGCACACCACGCACAGGGCCGCCACGGGCAAGTGATGTTCGCGACGCAGGCTCTGGGCCAGGACAAACGCGTTTTGCGTGCCGATGGCCATGATCAGCCCCAAGGCGACCAGCAGGCCGTTCACATAACTCTGCCACATACGATTCACTCTGCTTGTTAATCAATGCTGGCGATTGTCGGCGTTGAGGCTGTATAAGAAAAACAAATATTGCTGATCGCTCATTAGGAAAACTGATGTTCGACTATAAATTGCTATCGGCCCTGGCGGCAGTGGTGGAACAGGCCGGTTTCGAGCGCGGGGCCCAGGTGCTAGGTGTGTCGCAATCGGCCATTTCCCAGCGCATCAAATTGCTCGAAGCACGCATCGGCCAGCCGGTGCTGGTACGCGCGACTCCGCCGACCCCCACGGAGATCGGCCGGCGCCTGCTCAACCATGTGCAGCAGGTGCGCTTGCTGGAGCGCGACCTGCAAAGTCAGGTGCCAGCGTTGGATGAAGAGGGCATGCCCGAGCGGCTGCGCATCGCCATCAACGCCGACAGCCTGGCGACATGGTGGGCGCAGGCCGTAGGGGATTTTTGCGCCGAGCAGCATTTGCTGCTCGACCTGGTGGTGGAAGACCAGACCGTCGGCCTCAAGCGCATGCGCGCCGGCGAGGTGGCGGCCTGCGTCTGCGCCAGCGAACGCCCGGTGGCCGGTGCGCGTAGCCTGTTGCTGGGGGCTATGCGCTATCGGGCATTGGCGAGCCCGGCGTTTATTGCCCGGCACTTTCCCGGCGGGGTACGGGCCGATCAGTTGGCGCGTACTCCGGCGCTGGTATTTGGCCCGGATGACTTTTTGCAACATCGCTACCTGGCGTCGCTGGGCGTGGACGGCGGTTTCGAACACCATTTATGCCCGTCCTCCGAAGGTTTCATCCGCCTGACCGAGGCCGGCCTGGGTTGGGGATTGGTGCCGGAGTTGCAGGTGCGTGATCAATTGCAAAAGGGCGTGCTGGTGGAGTTATTGCCAGATAAACCCATCGATGTGCCGCTGTACTGGCATCATTGGCGCAGTGGTGGGCAATTGCTCGGTCTGTTGACCGAGCATCTGGCACGGGCTACCGGCCAATTGCTGGTGCCGTTGGAGTGACCGTCGGCGTCAACGCAACTGCGATGAAAAATGAAAGAACACGGGGTAACACATGAAAATTCTGGTCACCGGCGCAAGC
This sequence comes from Pseudomonas sp. WS 5027, assembly GCF_012985695.1. Taxonomy (NCBI): domain Bacteria; kingdom Pseudomonadati; phylum Pseudomonadota; class Gammaproteobacteria; order Pseudomonadales; family Pseudomonadaceae; genus Pseudomonas; species Pseudomonas sp. WS 5027. The sequence continues at coordinate 32,891 of NZ_JAAQWU010000018.1, forward strand.
GGCTTCATTGGCGGGCGCTTTGCGCGTTTCGCCCTGGAGCAGGGCCTGGACGTGCGGGTCAACGGGCGGCGCGCCGAGGGTGTCGAGCACCTGGTACGGCGCGGCGCCGAGTTTATCCAGGGTGATCTGAATGATCCGGACCTGGTGCGCGACCTGTGCCGCGACGTCGAAGCCGTGGTGCATTGCGCCGGCGCCGTAGGGCTGTGGGGGCGTTACCAGGACTTCTATCAGGGCAATGTGCAGGTCACCGAAAACGTGGTCGAAGCCTGCCTGAAACAACGGGTCGGGCGCCTGGTGCACCTGTCGTCGCCCTCGATCTATTTCGATGGCCGCGATCACCTCGGGCTGACCGAAGAGCAAGTGCCCAAGCGCTTCAAGCATCCCTATGCGGCGACCAAGTACCTGGCTGAGCAAAAAGTCTTTGGTGCCCAGGAATTCGGCCTCGAAGTGCTGGCCCTGCGCCCGCGCTTTGTCACGGGTGCCGGCGATATGAGCATTTTTCCGCGCCTGTTGAAAATGCAGCGCAAGAACCGTCTCGCCATCGTTGGCGATGGCCTGAACAAGGTCGACTTCACCAGCGTGCACAACCTCAACGAGGCCCTGCTCAGCAGCCTGCTGGCCACCGGCTCGGCGCTGGGCAAGGCCTATAACATCAGTAATGGCGCGCCGGTGCCGGTATGGGACGTGGTCAACTATGTGATGCGCCAGATGGAAATGCCCCAGGTCACCCGTTACCGCTCCTACGGCTTGTCCTACAGTATCGCGGCGCTCAACGAGGCCTTTTGCGCGATGTGGCCGGGGCGTCCGGAACCTTCCCTGTCACGCCTGGGGATGCAAGTGATGAACAAGGATTTCAGCCTCGATATCAGCCGTGCGCAGCATTATCTCGACTACCAGCCCAAGGTCAGCCTGTGGACGGCCCTCGATGAGTTCTGCCATTGGTGGAAAGTCCAGGAGCCGGGCTCCAGCTAGGGTCGGCAATAGCGGGAAGCGATTTTTCGGTTGCCGCTCGACCAAGGCGACGGGCCAGGGGTTTATACTCCCGCCGCTCTGTTTTTTTATGTGGCTATTTCAAGGTTGATTCATGCGTAACGATACTAAAGACGACTTCGACAATGTGCCGAGCCTGCGCGCCGACATTGGCGACGACGATGATTTTGTGCCGACCGCTGCCACGTCCATGCGCTCGCGCCCGGCGCCGGTGGTCAAGGTCAAGAGCGCCAGCACCGGGCCGTTGTGGGCCTTGGTTGGCGCGCTGCTGTTCGCCTTTGTGGGCTTGGCGTGGTGGAGTTTCCAGCAGATTTCCCTGATGGGGCAGCAACTGGTGGCGACCCAGGAGAGTTTTGCGCGTATCAGCGAGGAGGCCGCCGGCCGCTTGCAGGACATTTCCGGCAAGGTGGTGGCCAGTGAGGCCAACGTCAATACCGGCAGTGAAGCGCTCAAGCTGCAGATCAAACAGTTGGAAAGCCAATTGCTGGAGCAGGGCAAGCAGCAGTTGGGTGTGGCGGGCCAGGCCACCGACCTGGACAAGCGCCTGGCGCAAATGAGTGCCAGCACCACGGATCTGACCAGCGCCAATACCCAGTTGCAGGCCCAGGTGCAAACCCTGGCAACGGAACTGACGACCCTCAAGGCTGCGCAGGCCGAAGCCGTCAAGTTGAATGCTGACGTCAAGGAGCTGAGCACGGATGTGGCAGCCTTGAAGAAGCAGGGCAATCCGGCCACGGCCATTGCACGCCTGGAACAGGACCTGTTGGTGATCAAGAGCGAACTGGATAACCGTGCCGCTACTGAAGGGCCGTCGAATAAGGAGTTCGACGTGTTCCGCATCCAGACTACCCGCAACATCACGACCTTGCAGACCCAGATGCAAAACCTGCAGCGGGAAGTCAGCGCACCGGCCAGGCTCACGCCCCTGGGCCAATGAGCCCTATTCCTGTAGGAGCCGGCTTGCCGGCGATGGGCATAGGTATCTACACAACTTTCAGAAACTGACGAGCTCGCCACAACGGCGCTATCTGCCTGGATTTAGGCGTTGCGGCAAAGTTGTGTAGATACCTATGCGGCGATGGGGCCGGTAGCCTTGCGCTGATTCCAGGGCCGCCATCCCCGGCAAGTGTCACCGTTCAGTGACATTTGTATTCCCTTTCGTTACATGTCCCTTCTTGGCCCTTGTTTAGACTGCGGTCATCCCACAAAAACAAAAAGGGCCACCCATGACCATCCAACCACTGCCTGCCAGCAGTTGGCTGAACGCACCTGCCCATCACGCCTGGCTTGCCGCCGAGGGCCAGCGCCTGCTGGCGTTTGCCAAGGCTTCCCGGCTGCCTGAAGGCTTCGGCAACCTCGACGTCCAGGGCCGCCTGCCTGCCGACGCCTGCGCCGAAACCATGAACACCGCCCGTATGACCCACAGCTTTGCCATGGCCCACGCCCAGGGCCTGCCAGGGTATGCGGAGTTGGTGGAACACGGTGTGGCCAGTCTCAGTGGCCCGTTGCACGATGCCGAACATGGCGGCTGGTTTGCCGTCGCCGGCGCGCGTGATGGCAATACGGGCAAGGCCGCCTACCTGCACGCTTTTGTCGCCCTGGCCGCCAGTTCTGCGGTAGTGGCGGGCGCCCCTGGGGCACAAGCCCTACTGGCGGATGCCATCCAAAGCATCGACCAGCATTTTTGGTGCGAGGAGGAGGGCGCGATGCTCGAATCGTTCGCCCAGGACTGGAGCGGCGTGGAAGCCTATCGCGGTGCCAACAGTAATATGCACGCCACCGAAGCGTTCCTTGCCCTGGCTGATGTCACCGGCGACAGCCGATGGCTGGGGCGGGCGTTGCGCATTGTCGAGCGGGTGATCCATCAGCACGCCAGCGCCAACGAATTTATGGTGATCGAACATTTCGACCGCTATTGGCAACCCATGCATCGTTACAACGAAAACAACCCGGCCGACGGCTTCCGTCCCTACGGCATCACCCCCGGTCACGGGTTCGAATGGGCGCGCCTGGTCCTGCACCTCGAAGCCGCACGCCAGCAGGCAGGGCTCGTCACGCCGCAGTGGTTGCTGGAGGATGCCAAGGGCTTGTTCGCCAGTGCCTGCGAATATGGCTGGTCGGCGGACGGTGCTCCGGGCCTGGTTTACACCCTGGATTGGCACTTTCGTCCGGTGGTGCGCGAGCGTCTGCATTGGACCCACGCCGAAGCCAGCGCGGCGGCCCAGGCCCTGCTCAAGCGCACGGGGGAGTGGCATTACGAAACCTGGTACCGGCGTTTCTGGGAGTTCTGTGAAACCCACCTGATCGACCGGATCCAGGGCAGTTGGCATCACGAACTCGACCCGCTAAACCAGCCCGCCAGCAAGATCTGGGGTGGCAAGCCGGACCTGTACCATGCCTGGCAAGCGGTATTGCTGCCGGGCCTGCCCTTATCCCCAAGCATGGCCAGTGCGCTGGCGGCGGGCGCTTATGTCACCAAGTGGTGACATTTGCCCGTCCCTTTGTTACGTGCCTGGGAAAAATCCCTGTTTAGAATCCTATGCAGCGCAAGCTCCAGACTTGCATGCATAACAACAAGAAAAAGGTAGTCAGATGAACGCGATTAATCGCCTCGCCATTGCTGTTTCCATTGCCTCGTTGTTTCCCCTCAGTGCATTTGCCGCCGACTCGAAAGGGACGGTTGAAGTTGTGCATTGGTGGACCTCGGGCGGTGAAAAGGCGGCAGTGGATGTCCTGAAGGCCCAAGTTGAGAAAGACGGCTTCACCTGGAAAGACGGAGCCGTCGCAGGTGGCGGTGGCGCCACCGCCATGACCGTGCTGAAAAGCCGCGCGGTCGCCGGCAACCCGCCAGGCGTTGCCCAGATCAAGGGCCCTGACATCCAGGAGTGGGCGTCCACCGGGCTGCTCGACACCGACGCCCTGAAAGACGTGGCCAAGGCTGAGAAGTGGGACGAACTGCTCGACAAGAAAGTCTCCGACACAGTGAAGTACGAAGGCGATTACGTGGCCGTACCGGTGAACATCCACCGCGTCAACTGGCTGTGGATCAACCCGGAAGTCTTCAAGAAAGCCGGCATTACCAAAAACCCTACGACTCTCGAAGAATTCTACGCCGCCGCCGACAAGCTCAAGGCCGCAGGCTTCATCCCGCTCGCCCACGGTGGCCAGCCTTGGCAGGACAGCACAGTATTTGAAGCCGTAGTGCTCTCGGTCATGGGCGTGGATGGCTACAAGAAAGCCCTGGTCGATCTCGACAACGCAGCCCTGACCGGCCCGGACATGGTCAAGGCGCTGACTGAACTGAAGAAAGTCGCGACCTATATGGACGCCGACGGCAAGGGCCAGGACTGGAACCTGGAAGCTGCCAAGGTCATCAATGGCAAGGCCGGCATGCAGATCATGGGTGACTGGGCCAAGAGCGAGTGGACGGCCGCCAACAAAGTCGCCGGCAAGGACTACGAGTGCGTAGCCTTCCCGGGCACTGACAAGGCCTTCACCTACAACATCGACTCCCTGGCAGTGTTCAAGCAGAAAAATGCCGGCACCTCGGCCGGGCAGCAAGACATCGCCAAAGTAGTGCTGGGCGAGAACTTCCAGAAGGTCTTCAGCATCAACAAGGGCTCGATCCCGGTGCGTAACGACATGCTCGGCGATATGGCCAAGTACGGCTTCGACAGCTGCGCCCAGACTGCGGCCAAGGACTTCCTGGTGGATGCCAAGTCCGGCGGCCTGCAGCCAAGCATGGCGCACAACATGGCGACCACGCTGGCGGTGCAGGGTGCGTTCTTTGATGTGGTGACCAACTTCATCAACGACCCGAAAGCCGACCCGGCCGACACCGCCAAGAAGCTGGGTGCGGCGATCAAGTCTGCCAAGTAACCCATAGGGGGAATGGGCTTTAGTGTGGGAGCAGGCTTGCCCGCGATGCAGGCGCCTCGGTGTATCAGTGACACCCAGGTGATCTCATCGCAGGCAAGCCAGCTTCCACCTAAAGCCGGCCCCCACAAGGTTGTCCGTTAGTCCCTTACTCCTTGCCCTGGATTTCCCCATGAGTTCTGTTGCTGTGTTCAGCAAGGCCTCGCCGTTCGATGCATTGCAGCGCTGGCTCCCCAAGCTGGTGCTGGCCCCAAGCATGTTCATCGTTCTGGTGGGCTTCTATGGCTACATCCTGTGGACGTTCGTGCTGTCGTTCACCAACTCGACGTTCCTGCCGACCTACAAGTGGGTAGGCCTGGCGCAATATGCGCGGTTGTTCGACAACGACCGCTGGTGGGTGGCGAGCAAAAACCTGGCGCTGTTTGGCGGCATGTTTATCGGCATCACCCTGGTGATCGGCGTGCTGCTGGCGGTATTCCTCGACCAGCGCATCCGTCGCGAAGGCTTCATTCGCACTATTTACCTGTACCCGATGGCGCTCTCGATGATCGTCACCGGTACGGCCTGGAAATGGCTGCTCAACCCCGGCATGGGCCTGGACAAACTGCTGCGTGACTGGGGCTGGGAAGGCTTTCGCCTGGACTGGCTGATCGATCCGGATCGCGTGGTGTATTGCCTGGTGATCGCGGCGGTATGGCAAGCCTCGGGCTTTATCATGGCGATGTTCCTCGCCGGCCTGCGTGGCGTTGACCAATCGATCATCCGTGCCGCACAGATCGACGGTGCGAGCCTGCCGCGCATCTACTGGAGCGTGGTGCTGCCAAGCCTGCGCCCAGTGTTCTTCAGTGCGGTGATGATCCTGGCGCACATCGCGATCAAGAGCTTCGACCTGGTGGCCGCGATGACCGCCGGTGGCCCTGGCTATTCATCCGACCTGCCGGCGATGTTCATGTACTCCTTCACCTTCAGCCGCGGCCAGATGGGCATGGGCTCGGCCAGTGCGATCCTGATGCTCGGTGCGATTCTCGCGATCATCGTGCCTTACCTGTACTCCGAGCTGAGGACCAAGCGCCATGACTAGTCTCGCCAAACCTTCCATCAGCTTCAGTCGTATCGCGATCCATGGGGTGCTGATCCTGGCCGTGGTGCTGTACCTGGTGCCGCTGGTGGTCATGCTGCTGACCAGCTTCAAGACTCCGGAAGATATCAGCACCGGCAACCTGCTGAGCTGGCCGACGGTGATCACCGGGATCGGCTGGGTCAAGGCCTGGGCCACGGTAAACGGGTACTTCTGGAACTCGTTCATGATCACCATCCCGGCGGTGCTGATCTCCACCACCATTGGCGCGTTGAACGGCTACGTGCTGTCGATGTGGCGTTTTCGCGGTTCGCAGTTGTTCTTCGGCCTGTTGCTGTTCGGCTGCTTCCTGCCGTTCCAGACCGTCTTGCTGCCGGCCTCGTTCACCCTCGGAAAAATGGGCCTGGCCAGCACCACCACCGGCCTGGTGTTTGTGCATGTGGTTTATGGCCTGGCGTTCACCACGTTGTTCTTCCGTAACTACTACGTGAGCATTCCGGATGCGTTGGTCAAGGCCGCACGCTTGGATGGCGCGGGATTCTTCACCATCTTCCGTCGGATCATTCTGCCGATGTCCACACCCATCATCATGGTCTGCCTGATCTGGCAGTTCACCCAGATCTGGAACGACTTCCTGTTTGGCGTGGTGTTCTCCAGCGGTGATTCGCAGCCCATCACAGTGGCGCTGAACAACCTGGTCAACACCAGCACCGGGGCCAAGGAATATAACGTTGATATGGCGGCGGCGATGATCGCCGGGTTGCCGACCCTGCTGGTCTATGTGGTCGCAGGCAAGTATTTCGTGCGCGGCCTCACGGCCGGCGCGGTCAAGGGGTAATCATGGCTACGCTCGAACTTCGCAATGTAAACAAGACCTATGGTGCTGGCCTGCCGGACACCCTGAAAAACATCGAGCTGTCGATCAAGGACGGTGAGTTCCTGATCCTCGTCGGGCCTTCGGGTTGCGGCAAGTCCACCTTGATGAACTGCATCGCCGGCCTGGAAAACATCAGCGGCGGCGCGATCATGATCGGTGACCAGGACGTCAGCGGCATGAGCCCCAAGGACCGGGATATCGCCATGGTGTTCCAGTCCTACGCGCTGTACCCGACCATGAGCGTGCGCGAGAACATCGAGTTCGGCCTGAAAATCCGCAAGATGAGCCAGGCGGCCATCGATGAGGAAGTGGCGCGGGTCGCCAAGTTGCTGCAGATCGAACACTTGCTCAATCGCAAGCCGGGCCAGCTCTCCGGTGGTCAGCAACAGCGCGTGGCCATGGGCCGGGCGCTGGCGCGGCGGCCGAAGATCTACCTGTTCGACGAACCGCTGTCCAACCTCGACGCCAAGCTGCGGGTCGAGATGCGCACCGAAATGAAACTGATGCACCAGCGCTTGAAAACCACCACGGTCTATGTGACCCACGACCAGATCGAAGCCATGACCCTGGGCGACAAAGTGGCGGTGATGAAGGACGGCATCATCCAGCAGTTCGGCACGCCCAAAGAGATCTACAACGATCCGGCCAACCTGTTCGTGGCGAGCTTTATCGGTTCGCCGCCGATGAACTTCATCCCCCTGCGCCTGCAACGCAAGGAGGGCCGCCTGCAGGCCCTGCTCGACAGCGGCCAGGCACGTTGCGAATTGCCATTGGGCATGAATGACGCGGGTCTTGAAGACCGCGACGTGATCCTCGGTCTGCGCCCGGAGCAAATTGTGCTGGCCAGCGGCGAGGGCAATGGTTTGCCGAGCATTCGCGCTGAAGTCCAGGTGACCGAACCCACCGGCCCGGACACCCTGGTGTTTGTCCAGCTCAATGAAACCAAGGTCTGCTGCCGCCTGGCGCCGGACGTGGCACCGCAAGTGGGCGAGAGCCTGACCTTGCAGTTCGATCCGGCCAAGGTGCTGTTGTTCGACGCCAAGACCGGTGAACGCCTGGGCACCGCCGCGTCAGTGCCGGTGCAACACGCTGATAACGTCACCCAATTCAAGGGCCGCTAAAGATCAATAACTGTAGGAGCGAGCTAGCTCGCGAAAAACTCAAGAGCGCCGCGTTTATCCAAGATACCCGCGTCAGCGTTAACGATCTTCGCGAGCAAGCTCGCTCCTACTTCAGATAAAAATAGATGTAAACCGCGTTAGATAAAAACAGTTAATAACAATAAAGACGAGGATGTAGGGATGAAAAAGCAACACAACAACACGCGCTTGATCTGCCAGCTGTCAGCCGTGGCAGCGCTGGTTTTGTCCGCCAATGCGATGGCAGACGAAGCGTTCAGTGCAGACTCCAAGTGGATGACCGGGGATTGGGGCGGCGAGCGGACCAAGCTGATCGAGCAGGGTATCGATATCAAGGCTGACTACGTTGGTGAGGCCGGCTACAACGCTCACGGCGGCTACAACAATGACAAGACTGGTCGTTACGCTGACCAGTTCGGCCTCGGCGTCGCGCTGGACCTGCAAAAGCTTTGGGGCTGGGACAACACCCAGGCCAAGATCCAGATGACCAGCCGTAATGGTCGCAACATCTCCAATGACCGCATTGGCGACCCGCGTGCAGGCACCTTGAGTTCATCTCAAGAAGTGTACGGCCGTGGCCATATGGTGCGCCTGACCCAGTTCTGGATTCAGCACCAGATGTTCGACAACAAGCTGGACGTGAAACTCGGTTACTTCGGTGAAGGCGAAGACTTCAACACCTTCCCGTGCGACTTCCAGAACCTGTCGTTCTGTGGTTCCCAAGTGGGTAACTACGTCAACACCTGGTACAACTGGCCGGTCAGCCAGGCCGCGATCCGCGTGAAGTACCACATCACGCCTGAGTTGTATGCGCAGATCGGTGCGTACAACCAGAACCCATCGCAGTTGGAGCACGGCAACGGCTTCAAACTCAGCGGCAGTGGCACCAAGGGCACTGTGATTCCGGTGGAGTTGGTCTGGTCGCCGAAGGTTAATAACCTGCCGGGCGAATACCGCGTGGGTTACTACAAAAGCGCTGCCGATGCTCCCGATGTACGTGAAGACGTCAACGGCAACAACGCGGCTTCCACTGGCGAGGACTACCGTACCCGCAGCAGCAAAAAGGGCTACTGGTTCGTTGCCCAGCAGCAACTCACCACTCATAACGGCGACGCTTCCCGTGGTCTGAACATCGCGGCCAACGCTACGTTCCACGACAAGGAAACCAACACGGTCGACAACTATCAGTCGATCATGCTGGTGTACAAGGGACCTTTCGACGCCCGTCCAAAAGATGACGTCGGCATTGGCGCCGCTCGTCTGCACGTCAACGATGACGTGCGCAAGAACGCCCAGTTGCTGAACGAAGCTGGCGGGTTCACTGATTACAGCCAGGTAGGTTATGCGCCACTGCGCAGCACCGAGTACAACTACGAAATCAACTACGGCTTCCACGTCACCAACTGGCTGACCGTACGTCCCAACCTGCAATACGTCACCCACCCAGGTGGCGTGGATAAAGTCGACAACGCGCTGGTGGCCGGTCTGAAAATTCAGTCGGTGTTCTAACGCGCTTGCGATAAGCTCCTTCTCTCTGTGCGCATTTGCGGGTAGCCATGGCTATCCGCTTTTTTTTGCGAAGGGCGAACAGCCCTGTAGGAGCGAGCTTGCTCGCGAAAAACTTGAGAGCGCCGCGTCCATCCAAGATGCCCGCGTCAGCGTTAACGATCTTTGCGAGCAAGCTCGCTCCTACAGGTATGTACACATTTGCGCGACATGATTATCAGGACCGTGGCACATGCATGAGCAACCGCTGCAACGCTTTTTCAAATCCCTGCGCGAGCAACCGGTGTTTGCCTGGGAGCGCTTCCAGATGCGCGACGTGCTGGTGATCAATCACCCGCTCTGCCAGGCGGTGTTCAGCCGCCAGGGCGCGCAGTTGCTGCACTTCCAGCCTACGGGCCAGAAGCCATGGCTATGGTGCGCGGCAAAGTGGCCGCAAGTCGGGGCGATTCGTGGCGGCGTGCCGGTGTGCTGGCCGTGGTATGGCCGACATCCTAGCGAAAACGCCTGGCCATCCCATGGCTGGGCGCGCTTGATCGACTGGAAACTGCTGGACAGCAGCACCGGCGACGACGGCGTGCGCTTGCACTGGCAATTGCAGCTGTGCGATTGGCAGGTGGACTTGCATGCGCACCTGGGGGAAAGCCTGGATCTGCGCCTGAGCACCGAACATCAGGACGAACTGCCGTGCCAATTGAGCCACGCTTTGCACGCTTATTGGCGGATCGGCGACGTTGGTGAGGTAGCGCTGTCTGGGCTCGACGGCGCGCAGGGTTATGACCAGTTGAGCCGCCAGGTTTGCCAGCAGGAAGGTGAGTTGCGGGTCGATGGCGGCTGCCAGCGAGTGTTCCAGCATGAAGGCGAATTGCAGCTCAAGGACCACGCTTGGCACCGCGAGTTGTGCATTGATACGGGTGACAGTGCAGACACGGTGGTCTGGCATCCGGGTAGCCGGCCGTTGCTGGGGGTGAGCTTTAATGAGGCGTCGGGCTTTGTGTGTGTCGAGTCGGCCATGGCCGGGGCAAGCCTGGCGCCGGGGGAACGGGCGCATTTGAGTTTGCAGGCCCGGGCTGGGGTTTAGCGGTGTTGCTTATGGCGTCTTCGCGGGCAAGCCCGCTCCTACATTCGAATGTGTTCACCAATCAAAAATGTGGGAGCGGGCTTGCCCGCGATAGGGCCGGCCCTGCTGGCGGAGATTCCAGCTTCAGTTGAACTCATCCCCCACCGGATACCGGCTGTCATTCAAGCTTTCCTTGATCTTGCGCAGATGGGGCTGGAAATCCACCCCGCGACGCAAGGTCATGCCCGTAGCCAGTACATCCAACACCGTCAACTGAATGATCCGCGAGGTCATTGGCATATAGATGTCGGTGTCTTCCGGCAGCGGAATATTCAGGCTGACCGTACTGGCCTTGGCCAGCGGTGAATTCTCGGCCGTCACGCCCAGTACCGAGGCGCCGTTCTCCCGGGCAATGCGCGCCACTTCCACCAGCTCGCGGGTACGGCCGGTGTAGGAAATGATCACAAACAGCTCGCCGGTATGCGCCACCGAGGCAATCATCCGTTGCATCAGCACGTCCGCATGGGCCGTCACCGACAGGTTGAAACGGAAGAACTTGTGCAGGGCATCCATGGCCACCGGCGCCGAAGCCCCCAGGCCAAAGAAGTGGATCTGCCGCGCCTGGATCAGCAGGTCCACGGCCTTGCTGATCAGGTTGGGGTCCAGGGCCTGGCAGGCGCTGTCCAGCGAGGCAATGGCGCTGCCAAAAATCTTCTGTGTGTAGGCCTCGGGGTTATCATCGGCCTCCACGGCGCGGCTGACATAGGCGGCGCCACTGGCCAGGCTTTGCGCCAGTTGCAATTTCAGTTCAGGGTAACCGCTGACGCCGAACGAACGGCAGAAACGGTTGACCGTCGGTTCACTGACCGAGGCGGCTTGGGCGAGGGCAGCGATAGAGAAGCGGGTCGCCTGCTGTGGGTTGAGCAGGATGACCTCGGCGACTTTTTTCTCGGCCTTGTTCAATTCTTCGAGGCGGTTCCGGATCTGTTCCAGAAGATTTCGCACGCGGTCCATTCAGTCTTTCCTTCGGGCGACGATGCAAGTAAGGGCCAGTAATAGGTCGACGAGCGGCCCTTGGCGGTGGCCTATCCTACTGAGGGTAGTTGAACACCACCACTCGCAATGCGTATTTTGGGAAAATGTTGTGGTTATTACTACATTTTTCCTTGAGTGATGCCTTGAAAAAAGGTATTTGTAGCTTAACTTGATAAAAGAACAAACATCATGCCTTCGATAACCGTGGAACCCTGCACCTTTGCCCTGTTTGGCGCCTTGGGTGATCTGGCGCTGCGCAAGTTATTTCCTGCCCTCTATCAACTCGATGGCGCCGGGCTCTTGCACGCCGACACCCGCATCCTGGCCCTGGCCCGCGAAGCCGGTTCCGAGCAGCAGCACCTGGACCACATCGAGCACGAACTGCGCAAATACGTCGGCCAAGAGCTGGATGAAGCTGTGGCCGCGCGCTTCCTCGCACGTTTGGCCTACGTGCACGTCGACTTCATGAACGCCGATGACTACGTGGCCCTGGCTGCCAAGGCCGGCACCGAACAACGCCTGATCGCCTACTTCGCCACTCCGGCGGCGGTGTATGGCGCGATATGCGAGAACCTGTCCAAGGTCGGCCTGGCGGAAAATACCCGTGTCGTCCTGGAAAAACCCATCGGCTCGGACCTGGAATCCTCACGCAAGGTCAACGACGCCGTGGCGCAGTTTTTCCCGGAAAACCGTACCTACCGCATCGACCATTACCTGGGCAAAGAGACGGTCCAGAACCTGATCGCCCTGCGTTTTGCCAATAGCCTGTTTGAAACCCAGTGGAACCAGCACTACATCTCCCACGTGGAAATCACCGTGGCCGAGCAGGTGGGTATCGAAGGCCGCTGGGGTTACTTCGACAAGGCCGGGCAACTGCGGGACATGATCCAGAACCACCTGCTGCAATTGCTCTGCCTGATCGCCATGGACCCGCCGGCCGACCTGTCTGCCGACAGCATCCGCGATGAGAAGGTCAAGGTGCTCAGGGCCCTGGCGCCGATCAGCCCGGAAGGCCTGACCACCCAGGTCGTGCGCGGTCAGTACATTGCGGGCTACAGCGCTGGCAAACCGGTGCCGGGTTACCTCGAAGAAGAGAATTCCAATACCCAGAGCGACACCGAAACCTTCGTCGCCCTGCGTGCCGATATCCGCAACTGGCGTTGGGCCGGGGTGCCGTTCTACCTGCGCACCGGCAAGCGCATGCCGCAAAAGCTGTCGCAGATCGTCATCCACTTCAAGGAACCGTCCCACTATATCTTCGCCCCCGAGCAGCGCCTGCAGATCAGCAACAAGCTGATCATCCGCCTGCAACCGGATGAAGGTATTTCCTTGCGCGTGATGACCAAGGAGCAGGGCCTGGACAAGGGCATGCAACTGCGCAGCGGGCCACTGCAACTGAACTTTTCCGACACCTACCGTAGCGCGCGGATTCCCGATGCCTACGAGCGGTTGCTATTGGAAGTGATGCGCGGCAATCAGAACCTGTTTGTCCGTAAAGATGAAATCGAAGCCGCGTGGAAGTGGTGTGACCAGTTGATCGCCGGGTGGAAAAAGTCCGGTGATGCGCCCAAGCCGTACGCGGCGGGTTCCTGGGGGCCGATGAGCTCCATTGCACTGATCACGCGGGATGGGAGGTCGTGGTATGGCGATATCTGATTTGAAACTGCCCCAGGGCGTAACACCCCACGAGTACCGCACGCCGGTGCTGCTGGCCGAAGGCTTGGCCAATGACGTGGCTGAACAGCTGCGCGCGGCCATCAGTGCCCGTGGCGCAGCGACCTTGGTGGTGTCCGGTGGCCGCAGCCCGGTGGCGTTTTTCCAGAACCTGGCCAAGCAGGGCCTGGACTGGTCCAAGGTGACGATCACCCTGGCTGACGAGCGCTGGGTACCGGTGGAACATGCCGACAGCAACGCCGGCCTGCTGAAAAAATACCTGCTGCAAGGCCCGGCGGCCAAGGCCAGATTCTTGAGCCTCTACAGTGCCGCGGCGAACCTGGACGGCGCTGCCGAACAGGCCGATCGCCTGCTGGCCGAATTGCCGGCAATAGATGTGCTGGTGCTGGGCATGGGCGATGACGGGCATACCGCCTCGCTGTTTCCCAACAGCCCGAATCTGGCCGAAGCCCTGAAAGCGGATGGCACTCGCCGTTGCTGGCCGATGCTGGCGCCGAGCGTGCCCCATCAGCGCCTGACCATGAGTCGTGCCCTGCTGGCCACCGCCAGTTACACCGTGTTGTCGATTGCCGGCGATTCGAAACTCGAAACCCTGAGCGTAGCGCTGGCTGGCGATGATGTTGCCAGCATGCCGATTCGCGCGTTTTTGCAACCTACTCTAGAGATTTACTGGTGCCCATGAGCCAAGGATCAGCCGCTATGAAAAGCCCCCACCCGACCGTGTCCATGGCGGATAAAGTTGCCCTGATCGACAGCCTCTGCGCCAAGGCGCGGATCCTGCCGGTAATCACCATTGCCCGCGAACAGGACATTCTGCCCCTGGCCGATGCCCTGGCGTCGGGTGGCTTGACCGCGCTGGAAGTGACCCTGCGTTCACAGTTCGGCCTCAAGGCCATTCAGGTTCTGCGTGAGCAGCGTCCGGAACTGGTCACCGGTGCGGGCACGGTGCTCGATCGCACCATGCTGGCAGCAGCCGAGGCGGCGGGCTCGCAGTTTATCGTCACCCCCGGCATTACCCGCGACCTGCTTGAAGCCAGTGTCGACAGCCCGATCCCGCTGTTGCCTGGCATCAGCAATGCCTCCGGCATCATGGAAGGCTATGGCCTGGGTTATCGCCGCTTCAAGCTGTTCCCGGCAGAAGTCAGTGGCGGCGTGGCGGCAATCAAGGCCCTGGGTGGCCCGTTTGGCGAAGTGAAATTCTGCCCGACTGGCGGTGTGGGCCCGGCCAACATCAAAAACTACATGGCGTTGCAAAACGTGATGTGCGTGGGCGGTAGCTGGATGCTTGATCCGCAGTGGATCAAGAACGGCGACTGGGCGCGTATCCAGGAAGTCACCGCCGAGGCGCTGGCGCTGCTGGATTGATCTGATTTACCGAATCGTTGTTGCTGTGCTTCACGGCATGTTTGCGGTGCACTTGGTCGGTGCGCCGCTTTTTTTTGCCTACAGAAAACCTTGAAATCACGGCAATCGAACTGTGGGAGCGGGCTTGCTCGCGAATGCGCGGTAACAGTCACTGAATGTGTTGAATGACACACCGCATTCGCGAGCAAGCCCGCTCCCACAGTTTTAATCGGCATTCAGCTTGGTAATCGCGTTGACCAGCACGCCGATGTCTGCCGCCGAGGTCACCAACCCCGGGGTTACCCGTATGCAGGTACCAAAAGCCGCCCCACTGCGCAGGGTGGTAAACAGGTTGTACTCATCAAGCAATCGACCCGCCATTACCTGCTGATCGCGCCCGCTGAACTTGAACGCGGTAATCGCGCAATACAGTCGTGGATCATCCGCGGTCAGCACCTCGATCCCCGGTAATGGCCGCACCTGGCTCACCCACAGGTCACGCAGGTATTTCACCCGCGCGCCCTTGGCCTGCGCGCCGCCCAAGGCCCGATGTTCTTCAAGCACCAGCGGTAAGGTCATCAGCGCCGGAAAATTCGCTGTGCTGTAAGGCGTACGAGCACGCACATCGGTGATCGGGTAATGGAACTCGCCCATGTCCGGATCAATCTGTGCCAGGCGCTCTGGGGCTATGTACAAAAAGCCCAGGGTCAGCGGCGCACCGATCCACTTGTGCAGGTTGAAACCGGCGAACGAGATGCCCAGTTGCACTAGATCGAAGTCGATCTGGCCCAGCGCATGGGCGCCATCGAGGATGATTTCGACGCCATGTTCCCGTGCCGCCCGGGCGATGGCCTCCACCGGCATGACCAGGCCGGTACGGTGGGTGACATAGGTCAGCGCCATCAGCTTCAGGCGCGGGTGGCGGCTGAAGGTATCGCGATAGGTCTGCACCAGGCTGTCGAAACTGGCCGGGTGGGCGTGGGACACTTCGATCACCTCTACACCCCGGCAGCCGGCGAGCCAGCGCATGGCGCCCTTGACCGTGTCGTATTCCAGGTCACTGATCAGCACCTGGTCGCCCGGTTGCAGGCGGTTGTAGTTACGAATCAGCGATTGCAGGGCTTCGGTGGCATTGCGGGTGAAAGCAATGGCTTCTGGGTCGACATTGACCAATTCGGCCAGTTGCCGGCGGATCTCGGCATTCTCTCCTTGCTCGAAGCGCTGGCGCACATGCACCGAGTTGCTGCGATTGATAAAAGCCACATGCTCCTGATACTGCGCCAGCACCGCCCGGCTCATGCGGCCGAAGTAGCCGTTTTCCAGGTTGATGGGGCCGGGTTCCAGCTCATAGCGCTGGGCAATGGCCTGCCAGTAGGCTTCGTCGCGGGAGTGGGGCATGGTCAGGCTCGATTAGTGGCGAGGGGCAGGTTTGCCGTGTTTGGCGCGCAGCGGTTCGAGCAGTTCGGACAGGCCGTTGTGATCGATTTCCTGCATCAACGCCAGCAGGCCGCCTAACTCGCCGTGGGGGAAACCCTCGCGGGCAAACCAGTTCAGGTAAGGACCGGGCAGGTCGGCAATGATCCGGCCCTTGTACTTGCCGAACGGCATTTGGCGGGTGATCAGCAGTTCGAGTTTTTCGGGGTTCATAGGTGCTTCAGGCAATCAGGAGGATGCCTTGGAAAATACAGGCATTCTGCATGAAGGCCAAATGACAGATCATGCAAATAAAGCGGATACAGATTTATCGCGTATTTATAACTTGTTGAAAATTAAGGTTTATTTTTTAATTCGAGACCTGGCACGGGCGCTGCAACTACCTCAGTACGTTTCTAAACCTGTGAAGGAATTGAAAAATGACTGACATCAACAAAGAATCGATCTCCGTACTCAATGACCTGATCGAAACCAGCAAAGACGGCCAGGAAGGCTTCAAGACCTGCGCAGAAGACATCAAGCACCCAGAACTCAAGGCGCTGTTCACCAAGCGTTCAGCTGACTGCGCCTCGGCGGCTACCGAACTGCAGACAGCCGTGCGCGCCTTGGGTGGTGACCCGGAAGATTCCGGCAGCGTTGCCGGCGCACTGCATCGTGGCTGGGTAGACGTGAAGTCGCTAGTGACGGGCAAGGACGAAGAAGCCGTCCTCAACGAAGCCGAACGCGGTGAAGACCATGCGTTGAAGGCTTACAAAGAAGCCATCGAGAAAATCAACAAGCACAACCTGGTGGGTATTCGTGATCTGGTCGAGCGTCAGTACCACGGCGCACAGCGCAATCACGACCAAGTGAAAGCCCTGCGTAACCAGGCACGCGCCCAGTCCTGAGTCGCCTCGCAGTAACAAATGTGGGAGCGGGCTTGCCCGCGATGGCGGTGGATCAGTCAATTAGATGTCGACTGACACACCGCTATCGCGAGCAAGCCCGCTCCCACATTTTTTTGCTGTCACATGACCAGTGATTTTCAGCCGATGCTGATCGCCGGCAACTCGGTCAAGGTCACAACCTGTTGCTTGCGTGGCGCGAGGATCTCCGCCTCGCCATCCACCACCAACTCATCACGCTGGTTGAACACCTGGGTGGCAATCCGCACGCGGAACTTGGGCAGCTTCTCGAGAATTTCCAGACGTACGGTCAGGGTGTCGCCGATTTTCACCGGTTTCTGGAAGCTCATCTGCTGGCCGATATAGATGGTGCCCGGCCCAGGCAACTCACAGGCGACTGCCGCGCTGATCAATGCGCCGCTGAACATGCCGTGGGCGATACGCTCCTTGAACATGGTCGCCTTGGCAAACTCCGCATCCAGGTGCACCGGGTTATGGTCGCCGGACATCGCCGCGAACAGCTGGATGTCGCGCTCTTCCACGGTTTTGCTGTAGTTGGCTTTCTGGCCGACTTCGAGGGCTTCGTAAGGCGTGTTGGTAACCTGGGTCATCTAATCGTGCATCCTGTGGCTAATCGATAGTCTTAATTCGTTGATTTTAAACGAAAATATTTTTCTGTTCATTCGCAGCGTGCCGGCCGGCGATGGTTCACGGCCTGGGCCATCCACGCCAGCACATCGGCGGTGACCGCATCGCGGTTGGTTTCATTGAAGAGTTCGTGCCGTGCCTGCGGGTAAATATTCAATTGCAGATTCTGGCAGCCGGCGTCGCGCAGTGCGTTGGCTAGGCTGGTGAGACGCTTGCCTTCACTGACCGGATCACATTCGCCGCCCATCACCAGGATCGGCAGGCCCGGATCAATCTGTTTGAGATTGGACGCTTTGCTGATTTGCTGCAAGCCACCGAGCAGGTCGATCCACAGCTGGTTGGTGCAGCGAAAGCCGCACAGAGGGTCGTTGATGTACTTGTCCACTTCGTCCGGATCGCGGCTCAACCAGTCGAATGCCGTGCGATTGGGTTTGAAGGCCTTGTTGAACGAGCCAAACGACAGGAACTCGATCAGCGCGCTGCGCCCCCGCAGGCCCTGGCGCAGGCGTTCGGCCCGGGCGATAAGGCGCGCGGCGCGGTACAGAGCCACCGGCTGGAAATTCGAGCCACTGAGAATCGCCCCGTGCAGGCTGGCGCTGTGATGCAGCAGATAGGCCTGGGCGATATAGCTGCCCATGCTGTGGCCCAGCAGGATGATCGGCACACCGGGGGCCTGCTGGCCGATGTGTTGGTTGAGGGCAGCCAGGTCACCCACCACCTTGTTCCAGCCATCGCGCTCGGCGTACAGGCCCAGGGTGCCTTCGTCGGCGGTGCGGCCGTGGCCGCGCAGGTCTGGGGCATACACACCGTAGCCGGCGTCACACAGGGCCTGGGCCAGGCGCGCATAACGGCCGCTGTGCTCAGCCATGCCATGGGCCAGCATCACCAGCGCCGTGGGCGGTTCGTCCGGTAGCCACTGGTTGACGTGCAGGCGGCTGCGGTCATTCGCGGTCAGCCAGAAAGTGGTGTGGTTCATGGCGCTTCCTTTGCTCAGGGTCGTTGCAGTGTATAGCTCATCCGTGGGCGGGCGTTTGATCACCCTTGGCCTCAGGGGCAAGATTCATACAATCAATGACACGTTTTTGTGTATTTGCCTGTTTAGCCATAACTGCTAACGTCCCCGAAGCTCCGCTTCCCATAAACAGCCGGAAGCGGTCGGGCACACTCGGGTAAGAGGACAAGAATAATGCAACCTGATTTCTGGAATGACAAACGCGCGGCCGGTGTGCCCAATGAGCTTGACCTGTCGGCGTACAAGTCAGTAATCGAAGTCTTCGAGCGTTCCTGCAAGGCCTTTGCCGACCGTCCGGCATTCAGCAACATGGGGATCACCCTGACTTACGCTGACCTGGAGCGTCAGAGCGCAGCGTTCGCCGGTTATCTGCAACACCATACCGATCTGAAACCGGGCGACCGTATTGCGGTGCAGATGCCCAACGTCCTCCATTATCCGATTGCCGTCTTCGGCGCCTTGCGCGCCGGGCTGGTAGTGGTCAACACCAACCCGCTGTACACCCCGCGGGAAATGCGACATCAGTTCAAGGACGCAGGCATTCGTGCCCTGGTCTACCTCAACCTGTTCGGCTCCAGGGTCCAGGAAGTGGCGGCCGACACCGAGATCGAATACCTGATCGAAGCCAAGATGGGCGACTTCATGCCCGCCGCCAAGGGTTGGCTGATCAACACTGTGGTCGACAAGGTGAAGAAGATGGTCCCGGCCTACAGCCTGCCTCGGGCGGTGTCGTTCAAGCGCGCCCTGGGCATGGGCGCAGGCTTGGCCGTGACCCGCCATCCGGTGACCCTCGATGACATCGCGGTGCTGCAATACACCGGTGGCACCACTGGCCTGGCCAAGGGCGCGATGCTCACCCACGGTAACCTGGTGGCGAACATGCAGCAGGTGCGGGCGTGCATGTCACAGGTGCGCGAAGACGGGCATCCGCTGGTCAAGGAAGGGCAGGAGGTGATGGTAGCGCCGTTGCCGCTCTACCACATCTATGCCTTCACCGCGAACTGCATGTGCATGATGGTCACCGGCAACCACAACGTGCTGATCACCAATCCCCGGGACATCGGCGGCTTTATCAAGGAATTGAAGAAGTGGCGGTTTACCGGGTTGCTGGGGCTTAACACCCTGTTTGTCGCGCTGATGGAACACCCGGACTTCAAGACCCTGGACTTCTCCCACCTGAAGATCACCAACTCCGGCGGCACTGCCCTGGTCAAGGCCACGGCCGAGCGCTGGAAGCAGATCACTGGTTGTTCCATCGGCGAAGGCTATGGCCTGACCGAGACGTCGCCGGTGGCCAGTACCAACCCCTACGGAGATCAATCGCGCCTGGGCACCGTGGGTATTCCAGTGCCAGGTACGGCGATGAAGGTTATTGATGACGCCGGCGTGGAGTTGCCGCTGGGCGAGCGGGGCGAGTTGTGCATCAAGGGCCCGCAGGTCATGAAGGGCTACTGGCAGCAACCGGCGGCCACCGCCGAGACCCTGGATGCCGAGGGGTGGCTCAAGACGGGCGATATTGCGGTGATCGACCCGGATGGCTTTGTGCGCATTGTCGATCGCAAGAAGGACCTGATTATTGTCTCGGGCTTCAATGTGTACCCCAACGAGATCGAAGACGTGGTGATGGCCCACCCGAACGTCGCCAACTGCGCGGTGATCGGCGTGCCCGACGAGCGCACCGGCGAGGCAGTGAAGCTGTTCGTGGTGGCGCGGGCCCAGGGCGTCAGCCTTGAAGAGTTGAAGACCTACTGCAAGGCCAACTTCACCGGCTATAAGGTGCCCAAACATATTGTGTTGCGGGACTCGTTGCCGATGACGCCGGTAGGCAAGATCCTGCGGCGCGAGCTTCGCGACATCGCCTGATCTCAATGTAGGAGGCTTGTGTAGGAGCTGGCTTGCCAGCGAAGATCGTCAACGGTAACGCGGGGCAACTGTTACCCCGCGGCGGCCTTGAGTTCTTCGCTGGCAAGCCAGCTCCTACATTTACGGTGTAAGTCCGCAAAATAGAGCTGTTCCAGGGGTTATAGAATCTTTGCTCTAAAAATGACTACTGGATATTCTTGAGTCATGTTTATGACTGTAGGGCCCTCTTTTGGCTCTAGGCGGCCCTTTGCAAAGCTGCTACTCTCGGCGCGCTTTGTGACCTCTCGGCCTGCTTGAAACAGCCAGAATCACCTAAAAACACACACAAATAATAATCGCATCAAATGCGGTGAATGAATTCGCGTCGCTGAGGAGTGGGCTTCCATGATCGAAGACTTTTGGAAGGATAAGTACCCCGCCGGGATTGCTGCAGACATCAATCCAGACGAGTATCAAAATATTCAGGCGGTACTGAAACAGTCCTGCCAACGCTTCGCCGACAAACCGGCTTTCAGCAACCTGGGCAAGACCATCACCTACGGTGAGTTGTACGAACTGTCCGGTGCCTTTGCCGCGTACCTGCAACAGCATACCGACTTGCAGCCCGGTGATCGAATCGCCGTGCAATTGCCCAACCTCCTGCAATACCCGGTCGCCGTGTTCGGCGCCATCCGTGCCGGCCTGATCGTGGTCAATACCAACCCGCTGTACACCGCGCGGGAAATGGAACACCAGTTCAACGACTCCGGGGCCAAAGCCCTTATCTGCCTAGCTAACATGGCCCACCTGGCGGAAAAAGTCGTACCCAAGACTGGCGTCAAGCATGTGATCGTCACCGAAGTGGCTGACCTGTTGCCGCCGCTCAAGCGGCTGCTGATCAACAGCGTCATCAAGTACGTGAAAAAAATGGTCCCGGCGTATCACTTGCCTCAGGCGATCAAGTTCAACGATGTCCTGGCCAAGGGCCATGGCCAGCCGGTCAACGAAGTCAGTCCCGCCAGCGAAGACGTGGCCGTGCTGCAATACACCGGCGGCACCACCGGCGTAGCCAAGGGCGCGATGCTCACCCATCGCAACCTGGTAGCCAACATGTTGCAGTGCAAGGCGCTGATGGGCTCCAACCTCCATGAAGGTTGCGAGATCCTGATCACACCGCTGCCGCTTTACCATATCTATGCCTTCACCTTTCATTGCATGGCGATGATGCTGATCGGCAACCACAACATCCTGATCAGCAACCCGCGCGACTTGCCGGCGATGGTCAAGGAGCTGTCGAAGTGGAAGTTCAGCGGCTTTGTCGGCCTGAACACCCTGTTCGTTGCGCTGTGCAACAACGAAGGCTTTCGCAAGCTGGACTTCTCGGCGCTCAAGGTCACCCTGTCGGGCGGTATGGCCCTGCAACTGGCGGCGGCCGAGCGTTGGAAAGCCGTGACCGGCTGCAGCATCTGTGAAGGTTACGGCATGACCGAAACCAGCCCGGTGGCCACGGTCAATCCGATCCAGAATATCCAGATCGGCACCATCGGCATTCCGGTGCCTTCGACCCTGTGCAAGGTCATCTCGGATGAGGGCGTCGAGTTGCCCCTGGGCGAAATCGGCGAGCTGTGCGTCAAGGGCCCGCAAGTGATGAAAGGCTACTGGCAGCGGGAAGACGCCACCGCCGAAGTCCTCGACAGCCAAGGCTGGTTGAAGACCGGTGATATCGCAATCATCCAGCCAGACGGCTACATGCGTATCGTTGATCGCAAGAAGGACATGATTCTGGTCTCCGGTTTCAACGTCTACCCCAACGAGCTCGAAGACGTGCTGGCAAGCCTGCCAGGCGTGCTGCAATGCGCGGCCATTGGTGTACCGGACGAGAAGTCGGGCGAGCACATCAAGCTGTTCATCGTGGTCAAGCCGGGCGCGACGCTGACCAAGGAGCAGGTGATGGAGCATATGCGCGCCAACGTCACCGGCTACAAAGTGCCGAAGGCTGTTGAATTCCGCGAGGCGCTGCCGACCACCAACGTGGGCAAGATCCTGCGCCGTGAATTGCGTGATGAAGAGCTGAAGAAGTTGGGCCTGAAGAAGTAAACAAAAAGCCCCGCGAATGCGGGGCTTTTTATTGGGCGCTGATTGGACTGCAATCCAAATGTGGGAGCAGGCAAGTCAGCTCCCATATTTTTGAGCGCCTGCCTACAGGGCGAACTGCGCAAAGCTCACGCCAGCGCCCGTCGGGCGTACATCCTTGAGGAACGAATCCTTATCCGCGCTCAGCTCCAGGGTAATCTCCGGCTTGCGCTTGCCCGCATTGCGCACTACCAGCCCTTCAAGCTTTTCACGCAGGAACGCGGTCGGCACTTTCAGGTGCAACAACTGGTCGGTCTCGGCGTTGTGCATCAACAAGTGAATCCACTCGTACTGGCCGATGGCAATGCGGGCCACTGGCAGGTCGAACCACCAGATGTTGCGCTTGCGGTCCAGGTCGGTGAAGTGGCAGTTGTTGACGCCGAGCACGGCACCGCCCAGTTCCAGGTTTCTGCGGGCGATGGCCTGTGTTTTATTGAGTTTCATAACCTTCCTACGGGATCTGTTATTCAGCGATTGAGCCTGAATCTGCCGGGCATTCTCGGGGGTTGGCGGCAAAACATAAAGCCAAACCTGTACGGGGTGATGAAATGCCTCACGCAAATAATTGAAACTCTGCTCAGAGGCCCAGGGTCAATCCTTAGGTAATGACCAAAACCCTTGATTGTTCTTACGGAGAAATACCATGGGCAGCACAGCGGATAAGGCAAAAGGTTTAGCGAACGAAGCCATCGGCAATATCAAGCAAGGTGTCGGCAAAGCCACTGACAACCCCAAGCTTGAGGTCGAAGGCAAGATTCAAGAGAAGAAGGGCGAAGCCCAGCAAGCGGTCGGCAAGGTCAAGGATGCGGTAAAGAATACGGTCGACAAGGCCTGATTCCACCGTGTGCAACACGCAATATAACGGCCATCCACGGATGGCCGTTTTTATGTCACGCCCGATGTTTAAAGTTTCGAAATTGTTTCAAGGTCGCCAAATAGGCTACCTTGATGTAGAAAACGGCCCCTGAGTCGCCCACGAACTCAACCTTTTTGCGGCGAAAGGAGACGCTATGATTTTTCCGGTATTAAAAGATCTGCCGCTGCACCGCGTATTGATGCGCACCGTCACAGAATTCATTGATGACGAGATGCCCACCTACGCCTCGGCACTGGCCTACCAGATGCTGTTTTCACTGTTCCCCTTCCTGCTGTTCCTGATTGCCCTGATCGGTTTCCTGCACCTGCCGGACTTCTTCAGTTGGCTGCGCCTGCAATCGGAACTGGTGCTGCCGCCCCAGGCTCTGGAGCAGGTCAACCCAGTGATCGACCAATTGCAGCAATCCAAGGGTGGGCTGTTGTCGGTGGGTATCGTCATCGCGCTGTGGACCGCCTCGGCGGGCGTGCGCCTGATGATGAGCGCGATGAATGCCGCCTACGACGTGGTGGAAGGCCGGCCGATCTGGAAGCGTTTCCCGCTGTCGATTCTCTACACCGTGGGCATCGCCGGCATGTTGCTGGCCGCCGCCGCGCTGATGGTCCTGGGGCCGCAAGTGATGGAGTGGCTGGCCGGGCAGATCGGCATGCAGGAATTTGTCGTTACCTTGTGGACCATCCTGCGTTGGCCTTTGATTGTGATCCTGCTGATGTTCGCCGTGGCTTTGATGTACTACGTGATGCCGGATGTGAAGCAGAAATTTCGCTTTATCACGCCAGGCTCGGTGCTGGCGGTGGTGGTCTGGATCGTGGCTTCACTGGGCTTTGGCTACTACGTCAAGACCTTCGCCGACTACAACGCGATGTATGGCAGCATCGGTGCGATCATTGTGCTGCTGTTGTACTTCTACATTTCCGCCGCGGTATTGCTGCTGGGTGCGGAAATGAACGCGGTGATCGAGCACATGTCTGCCGAAGGCAAGGACCCGGGTGAAAAGGACTTTGGCGAACATCACCCCGATCAAAAACAGCATGTCTCGGGCCTTGGCCGGGACCATTCGATTCCCAAACCCACCCTTGATGAAACCTGACCGATGATTCGTGAAATCCTGAAAATGGGCGACGAGCGCCTGCTGCGTATCGCGCCACCGGTACCACCGGAAATGTTCGATAGCCCCGAACTGTGGCAACTGATCGATGACATGTTCCAGACCATGGAACACGTGGGTGGCGTCGGTCTGGCCGCGCCGCAGATTGGTGTCGACCTGCAACTGGTGATCTTCGGCTTCGAAAGCAGCGAGCGCTACCCGGATGCCCCGGCGGTGCCCCAGACCATCCTGATCAACCCGCTGATTACACCGCTGAGCCCGGTGTTGGAGGAGGGCTATGAAGGCTGTCTGTCGGTGCCAGGGTTGCGTGGTGCGGTGGATCGCTATCAGCAGATTCGCTACGAGGGGTTTGACCCCAAGGGCGAGCCGATTGTGCGGATTGCCGACGGCTTCCATGCGCGGGTGGTGCAGCACGAATGCGACCACTTGATCGGCCGCCTGTACCCCTCGCGCATCACCGACTTCAGCAAGTTCGGGTTTATCGAGGTGATGTTCCCCGACCTGGATCCCGCCGCCGACGCTTAGACCTGACGGCACACGCCCATGGCGATCATCGGCTTGTTGCGTTTATAGCGCACCAGGCGCTCGGCCAGCGATTGTGGCAACACCGTCTGCTGGCTGAAGCCCTGGGCTGTATAAAACCCTTCCAGGTCCGGGTGGCACAGCAGCCATACCGTGCCTTCGACCGGCGCTATCGCTTGCGCGATCAGCCGCGCCGCCAGCCCTTGCCCACGTAATGCCGGATCGACAAACAGCCCGGTCAGCCACTGGCCACCGACCACGGGGCTCAGGCACAGCCCGGCCACAATCTCGCTGTTGCGCGCGACCCACAATTGGCCGCCCTTGAGGGCTTTCATCGATGAGTTGTGGCTGCGGTAGAACTTGTTCAGCAGCGGCCACAGGGGCTCTGCCAGTCGATCAATGTGCAACTCGGGCATGGTGGTTTAACAAACGTGATCAAGGACCGGGGATTATAAGTCGGGCAAAGCGCCTTCTGGTGGGCAATAGGTGTTATACCCCTTGTTACTTCCTCTGTTAGTGGAGCATGCATCATGGCCAAAGGTATGGATTCAAAGAAAGCCGCGAAGAAAAAACCGGCAAAGACCGCCGATGAAAAACGCGCGGACAAAAAAGCCAAGAAGACTGAGACCGGTCTGTTCGGTCACTGAGGAATTCACTGTAGGAGCGAGCTTGCTCGCGAAGAGCGTTAACGAAAACGCGTGTTCGCAGGAAAAACACGGCGCTCTCGAGCTTTTCGCGAGCAAGCTCGCTCCTACAGAGTCATAAATACATTCTGCTCCCTGCACCCCCCCTCCAATACCTGCTCACCATGCTGGCTGATTAATGGCCTTGCATAGCGCCAAGCCCTGTCTATGCTCATCCATAACCACTTATGTCGCATGCCATATGAAGCGTTTCGGGTGGGCGCTTGAATAGTGATTGATGAGCACTATTGAGGCTGTGAATAGATAAGTGTGTATGTCAAAGCGCCGGAAAAAAAGGAGCCTCAGGTTAAATGGATTTACGTGTGTCGGTTAAAGCGGGCCCCGCACGGGGTCGTCAAGAAAAGGATGCCTTGAAACGGGTGTTGCCCCATGGACTCTCCGATTAGCCATCATTTATCTATCGCCTGACACTTGTCCTGCCTTATGGACAGCTGCGTTTGCCTGTTTTGTGGAAAGTTGTACTGGGTCAAATCCAAGAACTAACCGTCATTCAAAGACAGCGCTGAAGGTGATCCGATCATGTTTAACCTGCACCACAAATCCGACCTGCTGGAAATCGAGCGTTTTTCCTGTGCACTGACCCAGGCCCAAGCCAAGTTGGCCGCCATCAGTCGTTCCATGGCGATGATCGAGTTTGATCGCGACGGCGTAGTACTGGATGCCAACGAAAACTTCTGCAAGGTCATGGGTTACAGCGCCGAGGAAGTACGCGGCAAACACCATCGAATTTTCTGTGAAGAGTCCTTTTACCGTAGCGATGCCTACGCCAAATTGTGGCACGACCTGGGCCAGGGCGAACCCATCAGCGGCACGTTCATGCGCTTGACCAAAAGTGGCCAGGAAGTATGGCTGGAGGCCAGTTACATGCCGGTCTATGGCCCGGATAACCAGGTGCAGAGTGTGATCAAAGTGGCTGCGGATATTTCCGAGCGGGTTCACCGCGAGCATGAAAACCAAAGCCTGATCGATGCCATCGGGCGCTCCATGGCGGTCATCGAGTTCACGCCCCAGGGGCAGATCCTCAATGCCAACCAGAACTTCCTGAAGACGGTGCAGTATTCCCTCGGTGAAATCGTTGGCCAGCACCACAGCATGTTCTGTCATCACGCCGAGGTGGAATCACCGGCCTACAAAGCCTTCTGGGCTTCACTGAACCGCGGTGAGTTCCACTCCCATCGTTTTGAGCGGCGCAATAAACATGGTCAGACGCTGTTTCTGGAAGCCTCCTACAACCCAATCTTCGATGCCAACGGGCGTCTGTACAAAGTGGTGAAGTTCGCCAGCGATATCACCGACCAGGTCACCACGTTGCGTACCGCTGCCGATTCGGCCCACGCCACCTCGGTGCAGAATGATGCCTGTGCCCGCAAGGGCTCGGAAGTGGTACAGCAGACGGTGCAGATCATCGAGGAAATCTCCCGCGACCTGAATCAAGCGGCGTTGAGCATCGATGCGGTGAACAAGCAGTCAGACATCATCGGCACCATCGTCCAGACCATTCGCGGGATTGCCGATCAGACCAACCTGTTGGCGCTTAACGCGGCCATTGAGGCGGCGCGGGCCGGTGAGCATGGCCGTGGGTTTGCGGTGGTGGCAGACGAGGTGCGCAGTCTGGCGGCGCGTACCAGCCAGGCGACGCTTGAGATTGTCGACGTGGTGCGCAAGAACCACGACTTGTCCCTGAGCGCGGTGTCGAGCATGCAGTCGAGCCTGAGCCGTACCGGGCTGGGGGTGGAGTTGGCCAATGAGGCAGGGCAGGTGATCCTGGAGATCCAGGAAGGCTCGCGGCATGTGGTGGACGCCATTGGCCAGTTCAACTCGACCCTGCAACTGCAATAGTGCCTCTGTGTAGGAGCGAGCAAGCTCGCTCCTACAAAGGGCGTGGGCTGAGTCAGATTGCGGCGAGGGCGTCTTTGACGGCCTTGATCTGCGGATCAGCAGTCTTCTCGGCGAACTGTTCCGCTACCTGCATCTTTAGGCGATCAGCCACTTCCTGGGCAATAGCGTCTTGTTGTTCGACAGGCATCGCTTTTACATCTTCTTCGGTCAGGCCTTTTTCCAGCAGGATCTGATCGCGGATGCGCTCGGCCGGGGTCTTGGTCATATAGTCGGTGAAATCTGCGCGGGCCTGGCTGCTGGTCGCAGTGGTCGGCGTGGCGCTGGTCGGCGGTGTCGCTTGCAACTGCAGGCGGGTCTTGGCAAACGCGGCATCCACGTTGCTGGCCGTGGTGTCAGTGGCCTTTTGCGTGGTCTGCACCTGGGTTGCGGCAGCAGCGTTCTGCACGTTCTGCATCACGCCGCTGTACAGCGCACTGGCGGCGGCGTTGGCGGGGTCCAGGTCGGGGCGTTTGGACTGTTGGATCACGGACGAGACTTGGGTATTGACCAACATGATCGGGCACCTATGGGTTTGAACGATACAGAGGGTTTAGCAATTAGCGTGCCGAGGGCCAATGCCCCGAATTCATTGGCTTTGAGAGCATTGCTTCGTCATGAGGTGTGCCGCCAGCGGCGAATGTTTGCCGCCAGCGGCCATGGGCGATCAGGTGCTTGACCCCCTCGGCCTGCACGAAGCGATGGCCGTCGAGGGCGAAGGGTCAGTGAGGGTGAAGCGGTAACGATCTTTCGAGGCCTCGAAGAAGGTCTTGCCGATCCTGCCGCAGGCACCGGTGAGCAGTACGTTGAGTCCTTTCATCGTGTAATCCTTAGTTGTGACCGTCGAGGGCAAAAGCCTGGAAACCTGGGCGCTGGCTGAGTAGGGCGTAGTACGCGTCCACCGCCGGGTAGGCAGGGCGCCCCATGGGCGTCATCCGCCAGCGGTGCACTGACAGGCCGATCAGGATATCGGCCAGGGTGAAGTCGTCCCCGGCCACATAGGCGCCGGTTTTGATCAATTGCTGTTCCAGCAGTCCCATCTTGTCGTTCCAGCCGCGCACGCCGGCGGCAATGCGCTGCGGGTCCTGAAAGTCCGGGTTCTTGCGCACCAGGGCATGGAAGGCGTAGCCCCAGGATGGGTTGAGCTCGGTGGCTTGCCAATCCATCCATTGCTCGACCCTGGCCCGTGGCGCGGGGGCGGCGGGCAGCAGGTCGTGGCGTTGGTGCAGGCCCACCAGATAGCGGCAGATGGTGTTGGACTCCCATAGCACGCCGTTGTCATCGACAATCACCGGCACTTGGGCGTTGGGGTTCAGGGCGAGGAATTCGGGTGACTGGGTAGGCGTGAAGCCGATGCCCCAATCTTCACGCTCGTAGGGGATAGCCAGTTCCTGGCAGGTCCACAGGACTTTTCGTACGTTGATGGACGAAGTGCGACCCAAGATTTTCAGCGCGTGTCCCATGGTGCTTCCCTGGCTGGTATGAGCTGGGCAATTTAGCAGGGGCGCGCAAGGACAGCGATAGGGTTAAGTGGGCACGCTCAAAAATGTGGGAGCGGGCAAGCCCGCTCCCACATCGGTTCAGGTACTCTCGCGCACCTTCAACTCAAACCCCATATCCACCACCGGCCGGGCGATCTTGTTGCCTGCCATCACCGTCAGCAAATGCTCTGCTGCGCGTCGGCCGATGGCCTCGCGTGGGGTGCTGATGCTGCTCAGGCGCGGCACCATGAAGCTGGAGGCGGGCAGGTCGTTGAAGCCCAGCACTGCGATTTGCTCCGGCACCTTGATCCCGTGGCGCAAGGCTTCGAGCAGGGCGCCGTGGGCCAAGTCATCGTTGCCGAAAAAAATCGCATCCACGTCCGGATGGCTGGCCAGCAGTTGCAGGAACAATTCGCCACCCAGGCCCACCGACGAGGGGCGTGGGGTCAGCAGTTCCAATGCCGGGTCATACAAACCGGCCTTCTGCAGGCCCTGGCGGAAGCCTTCGCCGCGCAGCAGCGTGCGCTGGTCCAACTGTGCGCCAACATAAGCCAGGCGCTTGCGACCCCGGGAGATCAGGTGCGCTGCCGCGGTTTGGCCGGCACTGATCTGCGAGAAGCCCACGCAGTTGAGGCCGGCGGTGGGGTCCAGATCCATCATGTACACGCAGGGCACATTGCTCGACTCCACCATGCGCCGGGCGCTTTCGGTGCGATCAAAACCGGTCAGCAGCAAGCCCCGTGGCTGATAGGCCATGTAGTTGCGCAGCAGGTTTTCTTCTTCGTCCCGGCAATAGTGGGTGTTGCCGATCAGCACTTCGAAGCCCTTGGGCCGCAACACCTGGTGAATGGCCTCCAGGGTTTCGATAAACAGCAGGTTGGACAACGAAGGCACCAGCACCACCACCGACTGGCTGCGTGCCGAGGCCAGGGCGCGGGCGGCCGGGTTGACCACGTAGCTCAGCTCGGCGGCGGCTTTCTGCACTTTTTCCACCAGTTCGGGGGCCACGGTGCTGATGCCGCGCAAGGCGCGGGAGGCCGTGATCGGACTGACGCCCGCCAGGCGGGCAACTTCATTGAGGGTAGGGCGCCCCGTCGTGCGGGTATTTTTATCGTTCTTGGAGGTCATCAGGCGGCTTGCCAAACAAAAATCGAGGCACTAAGGTAGCGCTGTCTCCAAAGGCCTGCAAATACTTGCGCAACGGGTTGCCTGATCCTTGCTCAAACGGTTGGAGCGGATGCACGCGTCACTCCATAAAAATGACAATTAGGCGCGGGAAAAGCCTGTTTTTGCACTAGCCTTAGGGCGTGCAAAGGTAGCGCTATCTGCGTCCTGAGGTGTTTCATGAGTCAACCTGTTACCGCCCTGGTCATCATGGGTGTTTCCGGCTGTGGCAAGTCCAGTGTCAGCGAGGCCCTGTGCCTGTTGAACGGCGCCACCGCCATTGAAGGCGACAGCTTTCACCCGGCTGCCAATATCGAAAAGATGAGCGCAGGCCATCCTCTCAACGACGACGACCGTGCCGGCTGGCTGGATATCCTCTGCGATGAGCTGCGCCGTGCGCTCAAGGCCGGCGAGCATCCGGTGCTGACCTGTTCGGCGCTGAAGAAAAAATACCGCGATCACCTGCGCGAAGCCGCGCCGGGCCTGGGGTTTGTCTTCCTGGAACTGACCCGCGAGGTGGCCGCCGACCGCGTATCCCATCGCCCTGGTCATTTCATGCCGGCCAGCCTGATCGACAGCCAGTTCGCCACCCTCGAATCGCCCATCGGCGAGCCGCTGACCCTGGCCCTCAATGCCAGTGAAGACAGCATCGAGGCGTTGGCCAAGCAGACCCACGCCTGGTGGCTCAAGCACGGCTTTGAACCTTCCCGATGATTTTTTGCCCGAAAGATAGCGCTATCCGACGGCATAGAATTCAACACCCGCTTTAATAACAACAACAAACAGGAGACGACCCCCATGTTTGGCATGTCCCACGAGTCTTACCTGCTGCTCGATGCAGTAGTCACCATCATCGGGCTGATCGTGTTGATCACCCGGTTCAAGGTTCACCCCTTTATTGCCCTGATCATCGCCGCAGGCTTTTTGGGCCTGACTTCGGGCATGCCCGTGGACAAGATCATCAAGGCCTTCCAGGACGGTTTCGGCGGGGTGCTCGGGTTTGTCGGGATTATCCTGGCGCTGGGTACGATGCTCGGCAAGATGATGGCCGAATCGGGTGGTGCCGATCAGATCGCGCAAACCCTGATCCGTGCTTTCGGCAAGGACAAGGTGCAGTGGGCGATGATGTTCGCCGCCTTCCTGGTGGGCATCCCGCTGTTCTTCGAGATCGGCTTTGTGCTGCTGATCCCGCTGGTG
Source organism: Pseudomonas sp. WS 5027 (assembly GCF_012985695.1). Classification (NCBI taxonomy): domain Bacteria; kingdom Pseudomonadati; phylum Pseudomonadota; class Gammaproteobacteria; order Pseudomonadales; family Pseudomonadaceae; genus Pseudomonas; species Pseudomonas sp. WS 5027. The sequence continues at coordinate 64,345 of NZ_JAAQWU010000018.1, forward strand.
TTTATCGTCGCGCGTCGCACCGGCGTGTCGCTGATCAAGATCGGCATCCCGCTGCTCGCCGGCCTGTCGGCGGTCCACGGCCTGGTGCCGCCGCATCCGGGGCCGCTGTTGGCCATCGGCGTGTTTGGTGCAGACATCGGCAAGACCATTCTCTACGGTCTGATCGTTGCCTTGCCGACCGCCATCATTGCCGGGCCGATCTTCGGTACGTTCATCGCCAAGCACATCCCGGGCAACCCGTCCCAGGAGCTGGTGGATCAACTGGCCCGCGAGAACGACTCGAAAAACCTGCCGAGCTTCAGCATCACCCTGATCACCGTGCTGCTGCCGGTGTTCCTGATGCTGCTCAAAACCTTTGCTGACATCGCCTTTGCCGAAGGCAATGTGGTGCGCAACTGGATGGACATGATCGGCCACCCGATCAGTGCCTTGCTCCTGGCGTTGCTGCTGTCGCTGTACACCTTTGGCCATCGCCAGGGCATCCACTCCAAGCAGATCCTCAAGCTGCTCGACGCCAGCCTTGCGCCGACCGCCGCGATCATCCTGATCATCGGTGCCGGCGGTGGTTTCAAGCAGATGCTGGTGACTAGCGGCGTGGGTGACGTGATCGGCCATATGGCGGTGACGGCGCAGATCAACCCGATCCTGCTGGCTTGGCTGGTGGCGGCGGTGATTCGCATTGCCACAGGTTCGGCGACCGTGGCCACCATTACCGGTGCGGGCATTGTGGTGCCGGTGGTGGGGATGGTGCCGGGGGTCAACCTGGAGTTGCTGGTGCTGGCGACAGGGGCGGGATCGTTGATTCTGTCGCACGTCAACGATGCGGGGTTCTGGCTGGTGAAGCAGTACTTCAACATGACCGTGGCCGAGACGTTCAAGACGTGGACGGCGATGGAGACCATCCTGTCCATCGTGGCACTGGGCTTTATCATGCTGCTGTCGTTGGTGGTGTAAACCCCATCAAAATGTGGGAGCGGGCTTTCCCGCTCCCACATTCGTTATCGGGTGGTTATCAGGCTTTGGTGACCAGCCCATCAGCCCGGAACATGGCCCGAATCCCGCGCACCGCCTGGCGAATGCGGTCCTGGTTCTCGATCAGCGCAAAGCGCACATGGTCATCGCCATACTCACCAAAGCCGATCCCCGGCGATACACACACCTTGGCTTCGAGCAGCAACTTCTTGGCAAATTCCAGCGAGCCCATGGCGGCATACGCCTCGGGAATCTTCGCCCAGACGTACATCGACGCCTTCGGGTTCTCCACCATCCAGCCCAGCTCATGCAGGCCCTTGACCAGCACGTTGCGGCGTTGGCGGTACTGCTCGGCAATGTCTTTCACACATTGCTGGTCACCTTCCAGCGCGGCAATGGCCGCCACTTGCAGCGGGGTGAAGGTGCCGTAGTCGTGGTAGCTCTTGATGCGCGCCAGGGCGTTGACCAGTTCTGCGTTGCCGACCATAAAGCCAATGCGCCACCCGGCCATGTTGTAGCTCTTGGACAGGGTGAAAAACTCCACCGCAATGTCCTTGGCGCCCGGTACCTGCATGATCGACGGGGCTTTCCAGCCGTCGTAGACGATATCGGCATAGGCCAGGTCGTGGATCACCAACACGTCGTACTGCTTGGCCAGGGCGATCACCCGTTCGAAGAAATCCAGCTCCACGCACTGCGCCGTGGGGTTGGACGGGAAGCCGAGGATCATCATCTTCGGCTTGGGGATCGAACCGCGAATCGCCCGCTCCAGCTCGGCAAAAAAATCCACGCCGGGAATCAGCGGTACCGAGCGCACCTGGGCACCGGCAATCACCGCGCCGTAGATGTGGATCGGGTAGCTGGGGTTGGGCACCAGGACCGTGTCGCCCTGGTCCAGGGTGGCCAGCATCAAGTGCGCCAGGCCTTCCTTGGAACCGATGGTGACGATGGCTTCGGTTTCCGGGTCGATATCCACTTCGTAGCGATCCTTGTACCAGCGCGAAATAGCGCGGCGCAGGCGCGGGATGCCTTTGGAGGTGGAGTAGCCGTGGGTGTCTTCACGCTGGGCGACGGTCACCAGTTTTTCCACGATATGCGGTGGAGTCGGGCCGTCGGGGTTACCCATGCTCAAGTCGATGATGTCTTCGCCGCGCCGACGCGCAGCCATCTTCAGCTCGGCAGTGATATTGAAAACGTAAGGGGGGAGTCGATCTATGCGCGCAAAGCGGCGCGGCGAACCTTGGTCTGCCATTGTTGCCTCGGAGTACGTAAGCGCCCGGAACCGTCCGAGCGACGTCGGCCACTGCGGTGGCCTGCGGGGCAGACAATACGGGCGATGACAGCCGGTTGTCCAGATGGCGTAGGAAATTTTTCGATCTGGAGTGTGAAGTGGGTATGCCCCTATACTCGGTATGGTTTTGGTCACTCACCCATGGAGATTGTGCAGATGAACCAACAGGCAACGCTACCCTTGGAACCCCGCATGGAAGAGGGCAAGGCCATGGTGATCGCCGGGGTCGGCGGTCATTACGGCAAGGCTACGCTGGGGGATATTCCGAAATTGTGGGAGTTGTTCGACACCTGCATCAAGGACATCAAGAAGCGCATTGGCGGCGTGACCTACGGCGTTTGCTACAACGCCACAGAGGAAGAATTCGATTACATCGCTGGGGTCGAAGTCCCGGCCAAGGGCGATGTGCCAAGCAACTTTGAGTCCATAGACGTGCCGGCCAATCGTTATGCGGTCTTTGCACACTACGGGCCGGTGTATGCGCTGTCGCAGACCTATGAGCGGATCAAGTACGAGTGGTTGCCGACTTCGGGTTACAAGGTGGCGGGACCGGATTTGGAGCGCTACAGCGCCGACTTCGATGTGGATAAGGGTACCGGCACCGTGGAAATCTGGCTGCCTGTCGAGAAGTCTTGAGGCACAAGGCTGAGCTGCCTCGGCAGCTCAGCCGGTAGCATTACTGGCTGAGTAGTCGCCCGATAAAAGACTCGCTGTAAATGCGTAGCACACCACTGCTTTGCAGTTTTTCGCCCGGTTGTACCAACTCCAGTGTGTCGATATAGGAACGCTCGGGCCGTCCTTGCGGATCCTGCCAAGCCGTTGCCCTACCTTGCTCGCCAAAACTGGGGTCCAACTGACCGGTCAACGTGTGCCTGAACAGTAGAACCCGGTTGCCATTATCGGTACGTGCCAAAGCAACAATTTTCCCATCGTTCTGGGTCACGACATCGGTATAGGAGTTAATAATGTCGTCAGTCTCCAGCGGTTTTCCTCCATGGAACTGCGGGTTGGCTTGACCGTTGGCGAGTAAGCTGGCGACGAAGTTCATCTTTGAAGGCAAGTTAGAGTCCCCCCCCACGACAGCTATTTGACCATCCGGGCCCTTCGCGAGCGCTGAGATTTGTTTATTTTCATTATTTGAAAACTGCAGTTCAACAAACCCTCCATTACCGAAACTGGAGTCCAGCTCAGCATCGTGCAGGAACCCCATCATGAATGTCTTCCTGATGGGGGCTTTGGCATTAGCTTTGGTTTCGGCTTCGGTTCTGGCACCGGCAATCACAAACCCCCTGCTGGTGATCAGTAAAGTGTTCAAAAGGGTACTTTTTGAATCAATTGGGCCGATACGCCCAAAGTTGATCAGTTCGCCGCTGGCGCTGAGCTGAAAGATAAAACTGTGGGTGCCATCATGGAATACAGAAACGATCTTGTTATCGGCTTGCACCGCCAACCCCCCTCTGGGAAGGAAGCCGGTGTAGATTTTTTTCCCGAGATCTCTGGTTCCCGCAACGCCAAACAATTTATCCGTGTCGCCGTTGTGTGCATTGAAGCGAGTAATAAATGCTGTGGACTCGAGTCCACGCGCAGTCAATAACAGGGGTTTGCCGTCGGGTTGAATGGTCAGGCGAACGAGGATGGTGCGCTTGTCGGTGTCCTGAGGAAAAGTTACAAAGTTTAAATCCTGTTCTCCAGCAGGTGTATGTTTGGTGACGACGATACGGGTTTTAGTTTCGACTGACTCCAAGCCTACCGTAATGGTTGAGCCATCGCTGAGAGTGCGCGAAAGTCCCCCGGAGTGTCGGGCGATAACAGTGCCGTTTTTAGTGGGAGAGTTGCCAAACGAAAGGTCTGGGGCTCCAGCGCTATTGATCGGGTGGTTGTTGGACGAAATGCTCATGGTCACTCTCCATGGGGAAGTTTGGAATTCCCATTCCTGCTCGCTGTAGACGTTGAGCGACAACCTTGGTAGTTCAGTAAAAACCCAGGGCGAAAGCCTGTATAGCTGTGAAAGCTGACAGTAGACAGCTCAGGTTTTGTATGGAGTTGCAGTCGTTCAATAGAGACTGTTCTTTACCCGCTCCGGCATCTCCCGGTCATAGGCCTCTGCATCAAATTGCCCATCATTCAAACGCTTGTGAATGGCGCCCGCTGACGGCAACGTCGAGCGCTCCACATGCTTGTCCGGGTTCCAGCAGTCGGAGCGCACAAAGGCTTTGGAGCAGTGGAAATACGCAGCGTCCACCTGCACCACAATCACCGACCGCGCTGGCTTGCCATTCACCGCAAAGCTTTCCAGCAACTGAGGCTCGATGGAGATCTGCGCCCGCCCATTGACCCGCAACGTCTCACCGATCCCCGGGATGATAAACAGCAAGGCGATGCGCGGGTCCACCAGCAGATTGCGCAAGGTATCGAGCCGGTTATTGCCCGGCCGATCCGGAATCGCCAAGGTGCGCTCATCGATGATGCGCACAAACCCCGGTACATCGCCCCGAGGCGAGCCGTCGAGGCCATCAGGGCCGCAAGAACTGACAATCACCAGCGGCGAGGCTTTCACCATCGCCTGGTAATCCTCATTGAGAAACCCGATTTCCTTGTGTACGGCGCGCTCGTGGGGTTTGCCGTAAAGGGTTTCGAGCTGTTCGAGGCTGGTTAGCATGGGCGTCTCCTTGTGCGTAATCAAAACAGTAGCGCCAACCGCCGCTCATAGCCAACCCGCCCCTTATACGCCTCGCCCCGATCTACCCAGCCTTGCTGCAAGTACAAGCCCATCGCCGCCACATTGTCGCTGTCCACTGACAGCTCCAATGCGGTGATCTGCGGCCAGGCCAGGCGGGCGGCGGCAGGCAGGGCTTGCAGGCAGGCTTTGCCAAAGCCTCGGCCCTGTTGGTGGCGATCGACTTGCAGGGCATGCAGGGTGGCGCTGTGTTCGTCGGCCCAATGGGGCTGGCAGGGCGCTCGTTTGAGCAGGAGGAACGCCACCGGAACCTCATCGGCCAACAGCGCAAGGCCTTTGACGCCAGGGCTTGGATTGACCAGCAGGGTGTTGAGTGCGCAATACATGTCGCCGCAAAACGGCAACTGCTGCGGGTGAACTTCGATGGCGCCGACTTGCTGTTTTTGCACAGCATTCAGCGCCTCGTAGGCGACGAGACGGGTTTGCATCGGAGTGACCGAACGGCTGCAAAGAAGCGCGCAGTCTATCGGATTTGTGCCATGTGCAATTTTTTTTCAGCAAGCTGTCGATTGGCCGGCGGGGTAGTCGACCAAGGGTGTCTTGCGTGATTTTCCACCCCCAGGAGTATCGCCATGAGCACCGCAATCACCACTCTGATCGAACAATGGAAACAAGCTGTCGTCGCCGGTTACCAGCGGATCAATGGCCAATGGAAGGTGGTGCATGGGCATTGGTCCACGCCTTTTGATAGGCAAAGCGGCGCCGGTCTGTTCGACCTGAAACCTTGATCACAGCCAACTATAGTCAGTAGTCCGAAAACGGAGAACGCCATGAAATGCCTGTGCCAGGTCTACAGCGCCGAAGCCTTACGGTAGTGGCCGCATACTCGCGGCGCAGGCATCCCGGCGACGCGGGTCGGCAGTGTGGAAGTGCGTCCCGTGCGTGAATTGAATCTCTGACCCCAACAATCATGACTCAGGAGGTTTATCCATGAACACTCAACCCGCTGCATTCGAACTGTCCATCAGCCGCGTCATCGACGCACCACCGAGCCGGGTGTTTCGCGCCTGGACCGAGCCTGCCTTGTTGCAGCAATGGTGGGGCCCCCACGGCATGACCACGCCGGAGTGTGAAATGAACCTGTGGGTCGGTGGCCTGTTTCGTACCTTGATGCGCGCGCCGGATGGCAGCGAGTACCCGACCCAAGGTGTATTCCTGGAGATCGACGCGCCGCGCCGCCTAGTGTTTACCGATGCGTTCCTGCCTGGCTGGATTCCATCAGGCAAGCCGTTCATGAGCGCCGAAGTGACGTTCGAGGAGGTCGAGGGCAAGACCCGCTACACCGCCCGCGCCATGCATTGGAGTGAAGCCGACAAACAGGCCCACGAAGCCATGGGCTTTCATCAGGGGTGGGGCGAGAGCCTGGATCGGCTGGTGAGCCTGGTGACCCAGAGCCTGCCGGATTGACGGTCAAGGCCCGGGGCGAGGCGGTCTGCCGCAGTGACTCGCGGCGCATCCTGGCGACCTTGATTCGCCTGCTGGGGGCGTTCTGTCGGCAATTGGGGCGTATGAAAGAGGCGCGCCAGGCCTACGAAAAAAACCTGGTCCTGCCCCAGCAAATGTCGGAAAAACGCTTTATCGAACGCCGCCTTGCAACCTGTACCGACTCCCCCGTGTAGGAGCCGGTTTGCCGGCGATGGCGATTTCACGGTCGCCATCGTCGGCAAGCCGCTCCCTCAGGCGCTATTCGAGCATCTTTTCCAGTAGCCAACTGCCCGCCGGGCCGGGCGGGTGTTGCCGTGACCACAAGGCATCCACCGCCACCGAGCGTGGCCAGCCGCGAGCCTTGAGCTCCACCAGTTGACCATTGGCAAAGCGCTCCACCAACCAGCGCGGCAACGGAGCCCAGCCAAAACCGAGGATGGCCATTTCCATCAGCATCAAAAAGCTGGGGGCGGACCACACTCGGCCGGTCAGCCGGTTTTCATTGGGGTTGATGATGCTTGCCAGGCGCAGCTCGCGATGTTGTTGCAGGGTTTGTTGATCGATGCCATCGAGGCTGGCCAGCGCATGCAGCGGGGAAACAAACAGCGCAAGTTGCGAGCCCTCCTCGAGGGTGGCGTGGGTCAGGTCTGGCGGGTAGACCTCCTGCGCCTCGATAAATGCGAGCTGCGCCCGCCCGCTTTGTACCAGGGCGATGAGGTCTTCATATTCGGCAATCAGCCACTCCAGTTCCAGGTCCGGATAGCGCTGTTCCAGGGCACTGAGCAGCGTTTCGAAGCGCCCCGACTGATAGGTGTCGGACATGGCAATACTGAGCTTGGGCTCCAGCCCCTGGGACAACTGGCTGGCGGCAAGCTCCAGGCGGCTGCTGGCCTCCAGCACCTGCTCGGCTCGTTGTAGCAGGACATGCCCGGCCGGGGTCAGGGTGGGTTTGCGGCTGCTGCGGTCGAACAGCACCACGTCCAGATCAATCTCCAGGCTGGCCACGGCGGCGCTGACCGTCGATTGGCTCTTGCCCAGTTTGCGCGCCGCCGCAGAAAACGAGCCTTGGGTCGCCGCCTGCACAAACGCTTGCAACACTTCATGAGAAGCCATGATCTATCGCCTTGATCGATGGTTATTGATTATTAAGTATCGGTTTTGCGGGCGATGATGGCAACCCAAGACATTCGCAGAGCAACACTTATGAACATCACCAAGTCCGTCACCGAACGCGTTTGCCAGGCCCTTGGCTTCGAAGGCCTGGCCTTGCTGATCTGTACCCCGTTGCTCGTCTGGATCACCGGTCGGCCGGCCCTGGAAATGGGCGCGGTGACCCTGGCCATCAGCGTGTTGGCGCTGACCTGGAACATGATTTTCAACAGCGTGTTCGACCGCCTCAAGGTGCGCCTGCAACTGTCCAACAGCGTCAAGACCCGAATCATGCACGCCCTGCTGTTCGAGGGCGGGCTGATTCTGTTCGCCGTGCCACTGATTGCCGCGTGGCTGAACATCAGCTTGATGCAGGCGTTTGTCCTGGATATCGGCGTGCTGCTGTTCTTCCTGCCGTACACCTATGTGTACCACTGGGGCTACGACGTGCTGCGGGAAAAACTCCTGTGTAGGAGCGAGCTCGCTCGCGAAGGACGCTAACGATGATGCGGGCATCCTGAACGTACGCGGCGCTCTCGGGTTCTGCGCGAGCTTGGCTGTCGACCACCTTGAGGGGGCAACGTTAACGACGTGTCGACAACTGCTGAGGGGCGAGGAAGGCGTCGTGGAAGTAGTCGCGGAACGCCTGCATCGCCGGGGTGAACGCGCGTTCGCGGTGCCAGGCCAGGCCGACGCTCATGGGCGTGACCTTGTCGGTCACACTCACGGTCTCGATGCGCTTGCCTTCCAGTGACCAAGGGCGGTGTACCAGGTCGGATAGAATCGCAACGCCACTGCCATTGGCCACCATACTGCGCACGGCTTCTACCGAACTGGTGCGCAGCCGCACCTTGGGCGCTTGCCCGGCCTGTTCCCAGTAGCGCATGGCACTTTGTTCAGCCTCATCCACAGTCAGCAGGATGTAGGGCTCCTGCGCCACATCGGCCAGGCTCACTGCACGGCGTTCGCACAGCGGGTGGTGGCTGGGCAGCCACAGGCGGCGTTCGGAATTGAACAGGATCTGCGAGACGATATCCGGGTGGGTAAGGTTGGCGGTGAGCACCACCGCCATATCGAACTGGCCATCCAGCAGCCCCTGTTCGATGGCCTGGCGCTCCTGCTCGAAGACCTCGATGGTCACGTCCGGATGCCAGTGCTCCATGCGTTGCAGGTGGTGCGGCAGGAAGTAACCCAACACCGTGTAACTGGCCGCGACCCGCAGCACGCCACTGGCGCGGTAGTCCGGCAGCGGGCTGTTCAGGGCATCGTCGACACTGCGCACAATCACGTAGGCGCGGTTGAGAAAATGCCGACCGGCATCGGTCAGGTTCATGCCCTGGGCCGAGCGCACAAACAGCTGGGCGCCGAGTAGGGCTTCCAGCTCCTTGATCGCAGTGGTCACCGCCGACTGGGAGATGTTCAGGTGAAGCGCCGCCTGGGAAATCTGGCCGATTTCGGCGGTGGCGACAAAGTAACGAACCTGGCGCAACGTCAGGGACATACAGATTTCTCGTGGTGGTATCTGATTTTCAGAAGATGGCCCATCTGATAATAGATCTTCCCAAGGGGTCAAGGGCCAGCCTATTTTCGATGGCACGAACTCTTGCGGAGCAGGCCCGATGCAAACAGTGGATTTCAATTCGGACATGGGCGAAAGCTTTGGTCCCTGGACCATCGGCGACGGTGTGGATCACGAGCTGATGGCGTTTATCAGCTCCGCCAACGTAGCCACCGGCTTCCATGCTGGCGACCCCGGCACCATGCGCCGCACCATCGAGCGCGCCAAGCAGTTGGGCGTGGCTATCGGCGCCCATCCGGGGTTCCGCGACCTGGTGGGTTTCGGCCGCCGCCACATCAACGCCCCGGCCCAGGAATTGGTGGACGACATGCTCTACCAACTGGGTGCCCTGCGTGAATTGGCGCGGGTGCAGGGCGTGACCTTGCAACACATCAAGCCCCATGGCGCGTTGTATATGCACCTGGCCCGTGACGAAGAAGCCGCGCGCCTGCTGGTGGAAAACCTGCAGCGCCTGGAGCCTGAACTGCTGCTGTATTGCATGCCAGGCTCGGTGATCTGGCGCATCGCCAAGGAACTGGGGCAGCCGGTGGTACGCGAGTTTTATGCCGACCGTGAGTACGATCTGTCCGGCTCCATCGTGTTTACCCGCAACGTACGCGCCCTGGACCCGGCAACGGTGGCAGCGCGGGTGCTGCGTGCCTGCCAGACCGGCCTGGTGCGCACCGTCGAAGGCGAAGACCTGTTTATCGAATTTGATTCCATCTGCTTGCACAGCGATACACCGGGCGCCCTGGATCTGGTGGAAGCTACCCGCAGGGCCCTGGACCAGGCGGGGATCGCTGTGGCATCTGGCAGACCTGATGTGGCGAGCCCGCTCGCCACAACAAGCGCGCAGGCCACAAGAAGCCTGCCAACCACAACAAGCTCCACCGTCACATGGTTTTTTTGCCTGCCTTTCTACAATGATTCCAAGAGGAACAGACATGGCTGAAACATCCCCGATTCGCTACAGCTTTGGCGCTGATGAGCATTTGTTCGCCGAGGTCAGCGAAAGCATGTCCCTGGAGGCGTTCTTCAAGGGTATGGCGGTCACCCGTGCGGTGCAGCGCCTGGAACTGCCCGGCGTGCTGGATATCTGCCTGGCCAATGCCTCGTTCCAGATCCGCTTCGACCCGGACCTGATCGCCCCCCATGTGCTGCTCGACGCGGTGCAAACCGCCGAGGCCCAAGCGGTGGCCGAACGTACCTTGCATACACGCATCATCGAGATTCCGGTGCTCTACAACGACCCCTGGACCCATGAAACCCTGATGCGTTTTCGCGACCGTCACCAAGACCCCACCGCCACTGACCTGGAGTACGCCGCGCGGATCAATGGCCTGGCGGATGTCGAGGCGTTTATCGCTGCCCACAGTGGTGCGCCGTGGTTTGTGTCGATGGTCGGCTTTGTGGCCGGCCTGCCGTTCATGTTCCAGATGGTCGAGCGCGAGCGGCAGTTGCAGGTGCCCAAATACCTGCGTCCACGCACCGACACGCCGAAGCTGACCCTGGGCCACGGCGGCTGTTTTGGTTGTATCTACTCCGTGCGCGGCGCCGGTGGCTATCAGATGTTTGGCGTGACCCCGGCGCCGATCTACGACCCGGCCCAGCAATTGGCCTACCTCAAGGAACATATGGTGTTCTTCCGCCCCGGCGATATCGTGCAGTTCAAGCCCATCGACCGGGATGCCTACGACCTGGCCGTGGCCGAAGTAGAAGCAGGGCGTTTCGATTTGCGCATTCGCCCGGTGGAGTTTTCCCTGGATGCTTTTTTTGCCGACCCGATCGGCTACCCGAAAACCCTGCAGGAGGCGCTTCTATGATCAAGGTGCTCAAGCCTGGCCTGGCGACCTCCGTGCAGGACCTGGGGCGCGAAGGCTATTACCACTTGGGAATCCCGCCGTCCGGCGCCCTGGACCAGTACGCCTTGAGTGCGGCCAACCACCTGGTGGGCAACCCGGCGGGCGCGGCAGGGTTGGAGTGCACGCTGATCGGCCCGGAGCTGGAGTTTCAACAGGATGGGTTGGTGGCGTTGAGCGGCGCGCTGATGTCGCCGCGCCTGGACGGTGAAGTGGTGCACCAGGACACGGCGTTCCAGGTGCGTGCCGGGCAGGTGCTGCGGTTTGAGTTTCCCGTGGCCGGTGCGCGGACCTATCTGGCGGTGGCCGGGGGGATTGACGTACCGCTGGTGCTGGGTAGCCGCTCCACTTACACCCTCGGTGCGCTGGGCGGGTTTCACGGGCGACGCTTGCAGGAGGGGGATGTGTTGCCTATCGGCCAGACCCGCGGGCAAGGCCGGGCCGGCAACAGTTTGCCGATGGCCCTGCGCCGCTCGGTGGGCGGCGATGTGACCTTGCGCGTGGTGCCGGGCTTGTATTACGAGCGTCTGACGCCCGAGGCCAAAAGCAGCTTTTTCGCCGAGCCCTGGACCGTCGGCTCCGAGGCCGACCGGATCGGCTACCGCTTCAAAGGCGGCAGTGCCTTGAGCTTCCAGCCCCGGCAGCAACCGTTTGGCGCCGGCTCTGATCCATCGAACATCGTCGACAGCTGCTACCCCATCGGCTCGATCCAGGTCCCAGCCGGCCTGGAGCCAATCGTGCTGCACCGCGATGCCGTATCCGGCGGCGGCTACGCGATGATCGGCACGGTGATCAGCGCCGACCTGGATCTGATAGGGCAGATGCAGCCCAACCAGCGCGCGGGGTTTGTCGCGGTGACGTTGGAAGAAGCGCTGCAAGCGCGGCGGGTCTACAAGAAGCGGCTCAAAGCAATGGCCGGGTTGTTCGTCTGACTCCCCCAATCGAACCTGTAGGAACCGGCTTGCCGGCGATAGCAGAGGTGTTGAATGTTATGCCCTAATCGCTGTACAGGTCTCTACACAACTTTCAGACACTGACGACCTCCCCTGTGGCGAGCGGGCTTGCCCCGCGCTGGGCTGCGAAGCAGCCCCAAAGCCGGCCCCTACGGTTTACCTGATACACCGCATTCGGCTTACTGGGGCTGCTTCGCAGCCCAACGCGGGCGATGCGGCGTTCCGACAAGCCCGCTCGCCACAACAGCCCTCTCTGCCAGGATCTCAGCTCCTACAGAGTTTGGGGGGGGCCAGGGTCAGAAGAGTTGGGTGAACAACCAGTACAAGCTACCCGACAACACAATCGCCGCCGGCAACGTCAGCACCCAGGCCATCAACAAGTTGCGGATGGTCTTCATCTGCAAGCCGCCGCCATTGGCGACCATGGTCCCGGCCACGCCCGAAGACAGCACATGGGTGGTGGAGACCGGCAAGCCGAACATGTCGGCAGCGCCAATGGTCAGCATGGCCACGGTTTCTGCCGAGGCGCCTTGGGCGTAGGTCAGGTGGGTCTTGCCGATTTTCTCGCCGACGGTCACCACAATGCGCTTCCAGCCGACCATGGTGCCCAGGCCCAGGGCGATGGCCACGGCGATCTTCACCCACAGCGGGATAAAGCGCGTGGCGTTGTCGATCTGTTGCTTGAACAGTTGCAGCTTGCCCTGGGTGTCGGCATCGAAGTTGCCGACCTTGCCCTTGTCCATCAGGCGAATGGTTTCGCTGGTCAGGTACATGTCGTTACGCACGTTGCCCATGGCCTCGGCGGGCACCTTGGCCAGGGAGCCGTAGCCTTTCACTTGTTCGCCGATATGCCCGGTCAGGGCGGCGAGGGCGGGGATCAACTCGGGCGTGACGTCCTTGGTGCGCACATAGGTCGACAGCGTCGGTCGCGGATCGGCGGGGGCTGCTTGCGGCGCGCTCTTGACCAGGGCTTGCTGGGTGACTTCTGCCACGGCGGCAAATTGCAGGGATTGATCGGCCGGCATGGTGCGGTTCAGGGCGTAGGCCATGGGCAGGGTGCCCACCAGGATCAACATGATCAGGCCCATGCCTTTCTGGCCATCGTTGGAGCCGTGGGCAAAGGATACGCCGGTGCAGGTCACGATCAGCATGCCGCGAATCCACCACGGCGGCGGGGTGTTGCCCTTGGGTGCCTTGTACAGCGAGCGGTTTTTCACAAAGGCCCGCAGCGCCAGCAACAGCAGGGCGGCAAAGCCGAAACCGATCAGTGGTGACAGCAGCAGTGCATAGCCGATCTTGATCGCCTGCGCCCAGTCCACGCCGCTGGTGCCGTCACGGCCATGCATCAGGGCATTGGCCACGCCAACACCGATGATCGACCCGATCAGCGTATGGGAAGACGACGCCGGCAGGCCCAGCCACCAGGTGCCCAGATTCCACAGGATCGCCGCGATCAGCAGGGCAAAGATCATCGCAAAACCCGCGGAAGAGCCGACCTGCAGGATCAGCTCCACCGGCAGCAAGGCAATGATGGCAAAGGCCACCGCCCCACTGGACAGCAGCACCCCGAGGAAATTGAAGAACCCCGACCAGACCACGGCGAATTGCGGCGGCAGCGAGTTGGTGTAAATCACCGTGGCTACGGCGTTGGCGGTGTCATGGAAACCGTTGACGAACTCGAACCCCAAGGCAATCAGCAACGCCACGCCCAGCAGCAGGAACGGTGTCCAGGTGGTGACCACCGTGCCCAGTTCGTGCATGTCGTGCATCAGGCTGTAGGCGGTGAACAACAGGCCCATGGCGAGTACGGAAAAGAACATGATCACCGTGAGCAGGCTGGGTTTGCTGTCCAGTTGCGGTTTTGCGTCAGTGGTGGCTGCCTGGTGGGAGGCAGTCAGGGAAGGGGTGGCCATGCCGGTGCATCCAGTGTTGGGAGGATGTCGCCCATGATCGTTGCAGAATGTTACGGAGGTGCTGCGTCAAATCAGTGTTTGGTGCAGTCAGCCCGCCGCTGGTCCAAAAAAACCTCGGAACCTATGTGGGCGCGGCGGGGCGAGGATTTGTATCTAACCTGGAGCACTGCTATCGCGGGCAAGCCCGCTCCCACACAAGCCCGCTTTCACAGGTTGATAGCATTTCGGGCTTAGTAATCCTGGCGCTTGCGAAATGCCCACCTGCCGGCAATCAAGGTGAATGTCGCCACCAACGCCACCAGGATCCAGAACCCTTCGGGGTCCTGGGAGAGCGGCACGCCACCGACGTTCATGCCAAAGAAGCCGGCGATGATATTGATCGGCAGTGCCAGTACCGTCACCACCGTCAGGGTAAACAGCGTGCGGTTGCTTTGTTCGTTGAGGTTGGCGGCGATTTCTTCCTGCAACAACTTGATCCGTTCGCCCAGGGCCGTGAGGTCGTCGATGATCAGGGCAAACTCTTCGGTGGATTTGCGCAGCTCCTTCACGTCTTCCTTTTGCAGCCACTGCGGCGGGCGGTTGAGCAGGCGCAGCAGCGAGCCCGGCTCCAGCGCCAACAGGCGTTGCAGGCGCACCAGCACGCGGCGCATGGCCCCCAGTTCGGCGCGGTTGGTGGACAGGCGCGAGGACAACAACTGGTCTTCGATCTGGTCGACGCTGAGGCTGGTCTTGCGCACGATCTGTGTCAGCACCTCGCCTTGATCGCGCAGCAGATGCACCAGCAATTCCAGGGGCGAGCGGAAATGCTCGCCGGCCTTTACCGATGAGCGCAGCTTGTCCACCGAGTGCAGAGGTTGCAGGCGCGCACTGATCAGCAGGCGGCTGCGGGCGCAGACCCATAAGGTAGAAATGTCCGAGGACATCATGCTGCTGAAGTTGAACACCACGTCGTTGACCACCGCCAGCAAGGCTGAGTCCACATGCTCGATACGGGTGGAGCGCGAGCCTTCGTGCAAGGCCTCGAAGAACTCTGGCGGCAGCTCCAGGTGCGCCTGCATCCAGCGCTGGCAGGCCGCGTGTGCCAGGTTCAGGTGCAGCCACAAAAATTGCTCGGGATCGGCCGGGGCTTGCAAGGCCTTGAGCACGGTCGCCGAGTCGATCTGCTCGGCCTTCTCGCCGGGCCGGAAACGGAAACCGTAAAGCAGGCCAAACAGGTCCGAATCCTGATGGCCGTGATCGATGCTGTGGTTCATGGCGGCTCGCAGAGGAAGGCGACAGGTGCGCGTCGCGCAATCATTGCAGGGGGATTTGACAGTTTTGTGTCAGTCAGCACCGACCCTCAGCCAAGTAAGCTTTTGTCCGTATGACCGTCCATCCACCAGGCTCAAGAAGCGTCTAGCTCGGCCGATTTAGGGTGCAAGCATTGTGTTTGCCAACAGGGATGTTGCGGTGCAGGTCCCCATTTCCCTGTTGCGAGGCTTTTCCCCGATGAGTTTTTTGCGAAAGTCCTTGAGAGCACAGATCCTGTCGCTACTCGGTGGCAGCCTGTTGGCAATGTTGTTGATTGCCCTGGCGTGTTTTCATTTTCTCTCCAGCGGTGTGCAGAGTTATCGCAGTTTGCTCGAGGGGCCGTTGCAGACCTCGCAACTGATCGATGAAGCCAACCTGCAATTCAAAGTCCAGGTCCAGGAATGGAAAAACGTCCTGCTGCGTGGCAAGCAACCCCAGGATTTGGACAAATATTGGGGGCAGTTCCAGGATCGGCAACGAGAAGTGCAGGGTATCCTGGCGCGCCTGGTGGCCAGCACCGCAGACGATCAAGGCTTGAACCGTCGCCTGGAAACTTTGCGCCAGGAGCACCAGTTGCTGGGCACCGCCTACCAGAAAGGGCGTGACGCTTACGTGGCCGCCGGGGCCGATGCCGCTGCCGGGGATAACGCGGTCAAAGGTGTGGATCGCGCGGTGAGCGAGCAGATGAGTGCGTTGGTCACGCAACTGCACGAGCAGGGCAAGCAGCAATCCCTGGCGATCAGCGCCTATGCCGAACGTACGGTGATGTTGGGTTTGGCGGTGATGGTGTTGTCCGGGATGCTGATCGGTCTGTTCAGCCTGTGGTTGATCAACCGCAACCTGATTTTGCCGATCCGTGGCTTGATCGACTATGTGGCCCAATTGAGCCATGGCCGTTTTGCCGAGCGCGTTGCCAGCCATCGCCAGGATGAACTGGGCCACTTGGCCCAAGCCGCCAACACCTTGCGCGACTTTCTCGCTGAAACCTTCGGCCGCCTGCAACGCAGTGCCAAGGATCTGGTAAGCGCCAGTGGCGAGCTGAATTCGATTGCCGGACAGATGGCGACGGGCACCCAGGACCAGTTCAGCCGTACCGATCAGGTGGCGACGGCGATGACTGAGATGTCCGCTACCGCCCAGGAAGTCGCACGCCACGCCGCCAGTGCTTCGCGGGCGGCGGACGAGGCCGATCATTCGGCCCGTGAAGGCGGCCAGGTGATGCAAGTGACCATCGCCACCATCGGCCAGATGCGCAACGAGATCCTCAACACCGGTGGCATCATCCGCCGCCTGGAGGCAGACAGCGTGCGCATCGGCACGGTACTGGAAGTGATTCGCGGCATCGCCGAACAGACTAACCTGTTGGCCCTCAATGCGGCGATCGAAGCTGCGCGGGCGGGTGAGGCCGGGCGTGGGTTTGCGGTGGTGGCCGATGAAGTGCGCAGCCTGGCGCAACGCACGGCGGCGTCGATCATCGAGATCAACCAGATTATCCAGGCGGTGCAGACGGGCGCGGGGGATGCCGCTGAGGCGATCATCAGCGGCCAGTCATGCAGTGATGAGAGTGTCGAAAAGGTCACTCAGGCCGGGGCGATGCTCAGTCATATCACCCAGGCGGTGGAGGCGATCCGCGACATGAACCGGCAGATTGCCACGGCGGCCGAAGAGCAAACGTCGGTGGCCGAGGATATCTCGCGCAACATCACGCAAATCACCACGGTGGCTACCGCCAACCTGGACAATGTGCAGCGCACCGAAGCAGCCAGTCATAACCTGCGGGGCCTGTCTACCGAGCTCAATGAAGTGACGGCGCGCCTGAGCGCCTGAGCAGACACAACTGCGCCGCCCGAAGGCGGCGCGTTGTGTTGCCGGGGTAAATTAAGTGTCTTGCTTGTTTTCCAGCACTTCGCCGGTCTTGGCGTCGAGCTTCACGTCCCATTTCTTGCCAGTGGTGTCGGTCAGGTCGACTTCGTAGACCAGGCGCCCGGCTTCGTTGTCCAGCTCGGTGTCGTTGATGGTCGCGTTGGCGTGTTTGGCCAGGGCGGCGGCATTCAGTTGTTCAAATGCCTTCACGGCACCCGATTGCAGCAGGCTTGGAATCTGGTCCGGGCGAACATCGGCCTGGGCCAAACCGGCAGTCAGGGTCAGGGCGGCAGCGGCAAACAGAGCGGTCAGATTTTTCATGGTGTAGTCCTTTGGGGTGAGCTGTTTAAGTGGGATCAGATTACCCCGCGCAACTTAATTCACCCTTAATTGTGTAGGAAGTTTGCGTTGTTTGTTCAATCGCCCCGCGCCGGGAAATTTCATGCTGGTGTCTCAACTTCAGGAGGCACACATGAAACAGATGCTGGCTTGGCTGTATGCACCCGTGTTCTGGGCGGGATTTATTGGTGGGGGGCTTTGGTTGGTCGCAATTGGGGCGTCGCAGTGGTTGCTGGCGGTGTTTGCGCTGGCCATCGGCGTGTCGTTCATTGCTGAGCTGTGCTTGCCCTACGAGCCACAGTGGAACCGCCCAATGGACGACCGCCGCCGGGATATCCTCCATGCATTGGTCAATGAAAGCCTGAATGCCCTGGGGTTGCTGGCATTGCCGCTGCTCACGGCGTGGCTGGCGATCGAGGGCGCCTGGCCCCGGGCCTGGTCGCTGTGGGCGCAATTGCTGCTGGCAATCGTGATTGCCGATGCGGGCATCACGCTGATGCATTACGCCAGTCACCGCATCGCCGCACTCTGGCGTTTGCACGCGGTGCACCACAGCGTGCAGCGGCTCTATGGGTTCAATGGCCTGATGAAGCATCCCTTGCACCAGATGCTCGAGGCCACGGCGGGTTTGCTGCCGCTGATTCTGTTGGGCATTCCAGTGGAGGTGGCGATGTTGCTGGCGTTGGCCATTGCCGTACAACTGCTGTTGCAGCATTCCAATGTCGATATGCGCCTGGGGCCGCTGCGCTGGGTGTTTGCCTGGGCGCCGGTGCATCGCTTTCACCACATGAAGTACGGGCGCGCGGGGGATGTGAATTTCGGTTTGTTTTTCAACCTGTGGGACTGGCTGCTGGGGACCGCGTTTTACACCCAGGACTATCGAATGGGCGAGGGCGACCTGGGCATCGGTAGCCGGCCGGATTTTCCGGTGGATTATCTTGGGCAACTGCGTGACCCCTTTACGCCGACACAGTTGAGTAAAGAACCGCCTGTCCCAAGCACTCTCCAAATGTAGGCGTGAGCTGTCTGGTTTGATGCGGTGCTCTCGAGTTCTTCGCGAGTAAGCTCGCTCCTACAGGGGGAGGAGGTGTACCCGCAGATGGCGCAACGAGGCCCCGGCGGTCACGCCAAACAGTTGTTTCATGGTCCGGGAAAAATGCGCCGAGTCGGCAAACCCCGCGCTGTGGGCAGCTTGCGTCAACGTGTGGCCGCTCAGGGCCAGGTCCAGAGCCAGGCGCAGGCGTCGCCACATCACCAGGCGCCGCACCGGCACGCCGAGCTGGCTGACGAACAGGCGTTCCAACTGGCTCAAGGACAGATGGGCCGCCTGTGCCAAGGCTTGCGCCGAGACCTTGCCGTTCAACTGTTGATCAAGGGTGTGCAGTGCGCGTTGCACCCGTTCATCGTCAGCCTGGCGACGTGGAAGTCGGCGCAACGTCTGCTCAAGGCGTTCGGGGGAAAACTCGGCCGTCTCCAGGGCTTTTTGCAACGAATCGACTTCAAATGCGCCGGGCTCCACATAGGCCATCAACACATGGCCGGGGGTGTGGACGATGGCATGGGGCTGGCGAGAAGGGATGAACAGGCGATGCGCCGTTTGCAGGTGCCCATCAAGGCTGACGGTGATGGGGCTGTCCGAGGACAGGATAAATTGATGGGCGTAATGAGCGTGGGGCGCGGTGCGCCCCGTCTCACCGAGGATCAGGCCGTAGTCACGGCCCAGCCACAGTTGCCCTGACCATTCGTTCACTCAGTAACCGTTGTCCTGCAGCAGGTCTTGCACGCTGGACGACGGCCAGCGCTTGTAGAACTTCAGCAGTTCGGCGGCGCGGTTGGTAAAGATGCCATCGACCCCGGCGCTCATGACCTTCTCGAAATCCTCCGGCTCGTCGACGGTATAGACGTGCACCAGCAGACCTTTGTCGTGGGTCAGTTGGTTCATCTCGGGCTTGACCAGGTCCGAATAGCTCTGGTCGCCGAGGTTCGTCAGCTGTGCGGACGGGCCGGTACCAATCGCACCGAGGCTCTTGGCTTCATCGACCCACTTCTCGAACTCGGCAGCGTCCTTGGGTTCCTGCTTGGCATAGTAGGCCGCCTTGGTCGGTTCGCCGGATTCGGCGAAGGTCACCTTGGACTTGGGCTCGATGCTGCCTTCACCCACCCACAGCAGCAGGATTTTCGGGGTGTTGGGCATTTCTTTCTGCAGTTCCTTGAGGCTGGCGGTCTCGAAGGTCTGCAATACCACACGGCCCTTGCCCTGGCCGACGCCCGTGTTGCTCTTGCCCAGCTTGGAACCCACGGAACTGAGCCAACCCTTGTCCAGCAGCTTGTCTTTCAGATCGGCTTCGATCCCCGGGAACTGCTTGGGCTCTTTGGTTTCGATGTACAGGCCGGGTTTGTGCTGGGGGTTGCCTTCGGCGATCTTGATGATGTCGTCCAGGCTGAGGATTTTCAAACCGACAAAGCCCGGGCGTGCACGATCCGGGTAGGCGGCGTTGAACCAACTGCCGGCATCCAGGGTTTGCAGTTCTTTCCAGGTGAACTCGTTGGCCGGGCTGTCCTTGCGCTCAGGGAACTTGGTGGCCACGTCGGTGGTGCGTTGCAGATTGTTGTCATGCAAGGCGAACAGTACGCCGTCCTTGCTGCGTTGCAGATCCAGTTCCAGGTAGTCGGCACCCAGGTCGCGGGCAACCTTGTAGGCGGCGGCGGTGGACTCCGGGGCATCGAAGGACGCACCTCGGTGGGCGATTACGGCAGGGTGGGGAATGCCCTCCTTGGTCGCCAGTTCAGCCGGGCTGATGGGGCTTGCAGCCTGTGCGTGGCCAAGGCCCATCATCAGGGCGAGCAGCAGGGCACTCTTGGTAAACGTAGCAGGCATGTGCGAGGTCCTTTCGTGGAGGTAGCTTCAAGAAGGGTTCCTTTTTAACAATTGCCTGCAAATCGCGCCATCACCAAACCGACATTAACGTGCGCATGCGCTATTTTTCTGCGCTTTTGTGCCGTGCTTTGCAGTACTCTTGGCCTCAGCTTCCCCGCCAGAGGGAAGTCCATTGCCTTATTTACCTGCCTCGCGTGTAAACCATCGTTCACTTCCCCTGTGGGATTTTTCAGTGAGGTTTAGCATGCGCATCACTTCAGAACTCATCTGCCAGGCCGCCGACCAACTCAACGGTTTTGTCGGCCTGAACCGCAAGACCGGCCAGTACATCGTACGTTTCAGCGAAGACTCGTTCGGCATGGACGTCGCCGACGACGGCATCATTCCCACCAGCGAGTTCGTCTGGCAGCCCGCAGCCGACCAGGCCATGACCCTGTCCCGCGAGCACATCCAACTGCTGCTGGACCAGAACATCGATGACCGGATCAACATCACTGAACCGCTACGGGTGTACATGCGCCGGGTTGAAATCCCGCAGATCAGCGCAGTGCGTAGCCTGGTTGGTTGACCCCTTGTGGGAGCTGGCTTGCCAGCGATGGCGTCAGTAAGAACGCCCCGGTGCCTACAACCCCACCCGGTCATTGGCAAACATACTCACCGCCCGTACGGCATCATTGGTTCCTTCGCGAATCTGCAGGATCACCGTGCCCGCCTGGTTGGCCAGGTCCACGCCTTGGGCGGCGCGCTCGCGGGTGTTGTCCATGCTGTCGATGGCTTGGCGGGTTTCGCTCTGGATCATCTCGATCATGCTCGAAATCTCCGCCGTGGAGCCGCTGGTACGGGCGGCCAGTTGCCTGACTTCATCGGCGACCACCGCAAACCCGCGGCCCTGGTCACCTGCACGTGCGGCTTCAATGGCGGCATTCAAGGCCAATAAGTTGGTCTGGTCGGCAATTGCGCGAATGGTGTTGACGATGGCGGTGATCTGCTGCGAGCGCTCGCCCAGCTTGGCGATCAGACTGGATGAGCTTTCAATGTCGGCGGCAATGTCATGGATACCGCTGGCGGTCTGCTGAATCACCTCGGCGCCTTTTTCGGCGATCTCCCGGGTCTGCAGGGAGATGTGATAGGCCTGGGTGGCGCTTTGGGCGTCTTCGGCGTGTTTTTCCACCATGGCGGTGACGTCGGACGCGAACTTCACAATCTTGCACAAGCGGCCGCTGGCGTCGTACACCGGGTTGTAGTTGGCTTCCAGCCACAGCGTCTGACCGGCGTGGGTGATGCGCTCGAACTGGCCGCTGAACAACTCACCCTGGTTCAGCCGGTGCCAGAAGTCGATGTATTCCTGGCTGTTGGCCAGCTCCGGTTTGCAGAACAGGCGATGATGCTTGCCCTGGATCTGCGCCAGGCTGTAACCCAGGCGCTGGAGGAAGTTCTGGTTGGCAGTAATGATGCTGCCGTCGAGGTTGAACTCGATCACCGCCATGGCCCGGTCAATCGCCTCGAGCTTGGCATTGGCTTCGCTTTCGGCCTGCATCCTGGCGCTAACGTCCAGGGCATACTTGACGATTTTCACCACTCGGCCGGCCTGGTCGCGCACCGGGTTGTAGCTGGCCTCCAGCCACACCGAATGGCCATCGGCGGCGACGCGCTCGAACGTGCCTGACTGGAACTGGCCATTGCGCAGTTGCGTCCATAATTGGCCGTAATCGGCACTGCGGGCAAACGCCTGGGTGCAGAACAGGCGATGGGATTGGCCGACGACTTGATCCGCGCGGTAGCCCATGGTCTTGAGGAAGTTGTCATTGGCGCGCAAAACGCTGCCTTGTAGATCGAACTCGATCACGGCCATGGAGCGCTCGATGGCATCCAGCAGGCCGGCTTGTTGGCTGATCGTTTCTTGCAGGGTGGCGATGGTCTTTTTATGGGCAGTAAATAGCATGGTCGCGGGCTCAATGATGCACAGTGCAAGGATGTATCCATGGTTGCGCTTGCCCACCGTGTAGCCCCAGGCCCACGGCGGACGTGCTCATTGCCGGCTTCCTTTCTACCGGCAGACAGTACAGGTGAGAGCTCTGAGTCATGGGCCCCAGGGGAAGTTCTATTCAGGCGGAACGGGCGACCAGTGATTCAGCGACCGTCACCCGGTTGCGTCCAGTGCCCTTGGCGGCGTACAGCGCCTTGTCCGCTGCATTGAGCCACATATGTGCCTGGGTGAATTGCACTTGGTACGCCGCCAGGCCAATGCTCAGGCTGACCCGCAGTTCCGGCGCCTGCGGGTCGCGGTAGCGGCTGAACATTTCCCGCAGACGCTCCATCACATAGCTGGCCTGTTCCAGCGGGACGTCTGGGAGGATCACGCAGAATTCATCGCCGCCATATCGGCCAGTCAGGTCATTTTCCCGCACGTTGCGCTGCAATTCCTTGCTCAGTTGTCGCAGCACGCGGTCACCGACGATGTGGCCATAGGCGTCGTTGATCTGCTTGAAGTGGTCTATATCGATCAGCGCAATGGTGGCCTGGGATTGTTGCTGCTGACACTTGTGGAACTTCAGTTGCAGCAGGTCTTTCCAGGAACCGTGATTGAGCAGGCCGGTGAGGCTGTCGGTACGGCTCAAGGCGCTCAGGGCGCGCTTGTGTTCCGAAAGCTTGATGGCCAGGCGATAACTGGCCATGCCGATGGCGACGGGATAGAGGATCAACATCGGCAGGCAGGCATACACCTGGATCAGGCCGACGTTAGGGTTGAATGAAGGGCCGAATATCAGCCAGGCCAGTGCTACGCCCACCAGTTGCGCGAGCATGCCCTGGATCATCAAACGCTTGCCGCCCGCCGCGACGTTATGCATGGTCATCATCGCAAGGATGGTCACTGCGGTCAGTGGTGTGAATTGTGTGGCAGCGGCCCAGAACCCGCCGGACAGTGAGTCATAGAGCAGGTTGCGGCGCTCGGCCTGGTAGGGAAATGCCGAATGGCTCGATAGCTGGTACGCCAGGTGCGGCCAGATAAATGCGTTGAGCAGCCACAACGCCCAGATCCATCCGGGCATGGCCAACGGGTAAAGGGCGGCCAGCACGCAAATGCTGCCAATGCCCAGCCCGATAATACGCGGCCGATAAATGCGCCGGGCAAACGACAGCCCTTTGCCTCGAAGGTTTTCCATAGATCCCTGCGTCAGGTTTTCTTTTTTTAAGTGGCGAAGGCGTACGTTATGAAAAGGTCATTTACGCCAGATGACAGGCGAATATTGTCAGTTATTTGCGTAGGAATAATCAGTGTCCTTCCAAGCCATTTGCGTGGAGAACCAGAGGGATTGCGGCAAAAACGACCTGCATCGCCGTATTGCGACACGGGGCTTATCGGGGGCGGGGAGCAATCTCATAGCCGGCCAGGAACAGATCCATCGCCGATTCGATCACGTGGGCCTGGGTGGCCGCGTCCAGGGTGGGCTGGCCGAGGGTGATTTGCGGCCAGAAGGCGAACGCCTTGAGCATGCTTTGCACCTGATGGGCGGCAAAGCACGGGTCGACGGGCTTGAGTCGCCCGTCTTCCTGGGCTGCACGCACCCAGAGAGTGAACCCCTGTTCGCGCGCGCTCAGGCGATTGACGATGTCCTGTGCGCGTTCCGGGCAATGGATGGTCGCGGCAATCGCCACTCGGGCCAGGTCGAGGAAGTTGGCGTCCGACATCATTTTCATCTTCGCTTCCAGCAATACCCGCAACTGGTCGCGCAGGGGTTGTTGGCTGCAGTAGCTGACATCCAGTTGCGCCACGCTGCTGGCCCACAGCTTATTCAGGATCTCGGTGAACAACTCCTCTTTGCTGGGGAAGTGGTTGTACACCGTACGCTTGGATACGCCGGCGGTGGCGGCGATCTTGTCCATGCTGGTGACCTCGAAGCCGTTGTCGCGAAACTCGGCAATGGCCGCTGCCAAGATGGCTTCGCGTTTACGGTCGGTGAGGCGTTGAGGTGCAGTCATGGGGGGATCGGCTCTGGGAAGAAAATTACACTCGGTAGTTTACTTGGTCCGGGTTTTGTTGCAATCTTGAAACTACACTGTGCAGTGTAGTTGTTGATCTGCATCAGCAGAACGTACTGGAGTCACTCTGTAATGGCCACGATTTCTAACCGTCTCGACACCACCTCGGCAGCGCTCAAACCCTCCGAGCAGCAGCTAGGTCAATTCAACAATCATGCGCCGGTCAACCGCGCAGGCTTTGGCAAGACCCTGCAGATTTTCTGGAAAATGCTTTTTCAAAAGCCTCGCAGTACGCGGCCAGTAGGGGAGATTCCGGTACAGCGCCTGACGTGCGAACAACTGCTCAGCGCCCCGGATCACAGTGTCTACCGCCTGGGGCACTCCACTGTACTGCTGAAAATGCGCGGCAAGTTCTGGCTGACCGATCCGGTGTTCGCCGAGCGTGCTTCGCCTTTCAGTTGGGCGGGCCCCAAGCGCTTTCACCAGCCGCCTATAAGCCTTGACGATCTACCGCCGATTGAGGCGGTGATTCTGTCGCACAACCATTACGACCACCTGGACCGCCAGGCCGTCGTGCAACTGGCCGCCAAGACCCGCTATTTTCTCGCGCCGCTGGGCGTCGGTGACACCTTGATCAAATGGGGCGTAGCGCCTGACAAGGTGCGGCAGTTGGATTGGTGGCAGGGCACTGAAGTGGATGGCATCCGTTTTGTCGCCACCCCAGCCCAGCACTTTTCCGGGCGTGGCCTGTTTGATGGCAACCAGACGCTGTGGGCGTCGTGGGTGATGATCGATGGTTCCCGGCGCATCTTTTTCAGTGGCGACACCGGCTATTTCGATGGCTTCAAGCGCATTGGCGAGCAGTACGGGCCATTTGACCTGACGCTGATGGAGACGGGTGCCTACAACGTCGATTGGCCCCATGTGCATATGCAGCCCGAACAAACCTTGCAGGCCCATATCGATCTCAAGGGGCGTTGGTTGCTGCCGATCCACAACGGCACCTTTGATCTGGCATTCCATGCCTGGCATGAGCCGTTCGACCGCATCATGGCCCTTGCTTGGGAGCGCAATGTGTCGATTACCACGCCAGCCATGGGTCAGGCTTTCATGCTGGCTGCACCTGAGCGCGGGCACGCCTGGTGGCTGGATGTCGAGGCCCAGGTGGCTGAACCGCTGGTGAGTTGAAGGTGCTTGTAACGTCCTGTCGGTATAAGGGCTTTTCAAGGTGTTTCCGCCTTGAGATCTGACTGGAAAAGGATGCGATGATCCCGGGAAAATTATTTCCTGGGAGTGGGGTTGATGGAGGAAAAATGTAGGACCACGTTGTCGCCAGGTACTCCATGTTCCGTGGAGCTACCTTCGGCGCTCAACGCCTTTACTACAATGTCCTGTGCACCGGCTGGGGCGATGGAGCATGTGCCAGGTTCTCGCGGCGGTATTGAGTACCAGCCTGCTACAGCGTCTGCTGCCCAGGGGCCCAGGTTCGATATCCCGGGGCCGATGATGAAGACCGTGCGTGATCCGTCGTTATCCCTCATTGCCCTAAGCGGCCTGGATCCCGTGGGACCGGTCATGGTCGAAGTCCCGCCCGTCATGGATAACAGCGCCACGAAATCCACTCCTGCCCTGGCCGATTGGCGTATTGGTTTTGCCGACGAATACCTGCACAACGATGTACGTGAAGTGGTGGAGCACTCCAATGGATTTCTCCAGGCCTTGGAAGTGTTGAAGGCCGCCGGCGCTGAAGTAGTGCCCGTGTTGGCGCTGCTACCGGACTCCACTGCGCATTTCACCCTGGCGTCCAGTAACGAGATCGATCAGCGAGTGAGCGAATATCGCCTCGACGCGCTGGTCTCCGACGGCCAAAGCCCAGCTTTCCACGGCTACTGCAAAACCGGATACCCGGGCGTATGCCAGATATTCAATGACGATCTCCATGGCACCAAGGTCGTGCTCTGGTTCTACGGTGCCCGCTGGGCACGGGAATCACTGTCGGCCTTGATAAGGGTCTATCAACAGGCGATGCAGGCCCGCGCCGACATGCCCGAGAGGTGAACCTGCTGCGTGGCCAGTGGGCTTATGCGCCGTTGGGATGAGGCGTGTTCGACGATGTCACGCCCAGCAGCCGTGCGATAAGGCTACGGCGACCCGGTTCGGCATCAGCCTGTGGCGCTTGGGAGCGGCGTCCACTCATACCCCACCCCGGCGCGAACCCCGGGAAAAACACCAGGCCTTCGTGCTCCAGGCGAAACGCCAGGGCGATACGGATGGCGTCATCCACCTCATGATGGCTTTCAAACCGCTGTATGGCGTCCACCCCCACCCCGGCGTGCCGGGCCAGGTCTTCCCGGCTCCAGCCCAGTAGAGCGCGTGCCTGCACACTGTGCCGTGGGGTGAACTGATGAAGGACGATTTGCTGATCTACGGTGGTGCTCACTGCCAGAGAGGACATGGGGTTTCTCCAGGATGTCGACGGGGGAGGACAAACTATACTGTGTTTTTGTACAGTTGTTTTGACCGTTCATCAACTGGATCACTTCCCGAATGGCCGACCCGTGTTTGGCGGGCGCTTCAGGTCATTTCTCCTCCAGCCCCGGCGCTTCGCGGATCAGCAGGTGGTCCAGGTTCTGGATATCGGCACTGAACACCCCGAATGTCTGCTCGGGGTTTTTCTTGCTCGGCACCTGTTTCAACTCCGGCGTCACGCCATAAAAGAAGCAATACAACGGGCGCTCACTGTCTACGGCGGCCTTGATCTGCTCCAGGAATGCCTTGCGCTTGCGGTAGTTCTCGATCAGCTTCTTGTTCAGGTACACGTTGACGGAGTAGGGCTTCTTTTCCAGCCACACCTTCTTTTCGAAGTCGATGCGAAAGCTGCTGGTGTAGTCCTTGATCGCCTTGATCCGGCCCCAATAGATCAAGCCTTTGTTGTCTTGCAGGTATTCGATCTTCTTGAAAAACGCCCAATAGGTCGCGGTCTGCTCACCGATCTTCAACGGCATGCCCTTGAGCTTGTCCCTGTCGTCAATGTTGGACACGTAGCATTCGACTGGGTGCGCGAAGACGCTGGTCTTGTCCGGTGTGGTTTCGCTGGCACTATGGGAAGCATTGGAGGTTATCGAAGGTTCTTTCGTCGGACCCTGTGGGATAACGTCTGTGGAACCTTGGATGGCTGCCTTGCGTTCGTACTGACGCCGAGTCAGCACAAACTCCGATGGGAAGTTCTCCTCGCGCCCATCCTCGGTTTCTCCTGCCAAGACCTTGCGACTGGCATAGCGGCAGCCGTCGACATGCCGGGTACTGGGCAGGTTCTTGAAATGCGGGGTGCGCAGGTAGTTGACGTTCTTCCCATTGAACGTACCCAGCACATTGCCCGGCGCAAACGCCGCACGGCAGTCGTCGTCGGGGCACAGGAAGCTGTCCTTGTCGGAATCGAAGGCGGCGGTTTCGTCGAAATTCAGGTCGCGCACGTCATAGATCGACAGCTTTTCGTCCAGGCTCAGGCAATAGGCGGTGTCGAATTTCATCGCAGGCGGATCCGTGGGAAGGTGCGCTATTAATAGCGGGATCGCGGAGGTACTTCAAACATCCATCGGCACTCCACTTTGTAGGAGCCTGCTTACCCCTACAAGAGAGCGCCTACTATTACCGGGCTTTCAGCTTCGGCTTGCCACGGCGCTTGGCCGAATGAAAATGCCGCCAATGGGCATCCTGCGCCGCCGCCAGCAACTCGCGATCCCCGCGCGTGTCGCCCCAGGCCCTGAGCCGATAATCAGCCAAGTCGCCATAAATCGCCTCAAGGCGCAGCACCTTGTTCTCACAGCGGCAGTTGTTGCCCGTCAGGCGTCCACTCAACACCCCATCGACCACCTCGAGCTCGGTGCCGATCAGTTTGATCCCCAGTCGATCAGCAAAAGGCTGCAACACGATTGCCGGCGACGCCGAGCACAGCGTCACCTCGGCGCCGGAGCCAATCTCATCGGCCACCGACTGCAGGCCGGCAGGGCGCATCAGCTTGTTCCAGGAGGCCTTGCAGTATTCCTCGGCTTTCTGCTGGACCCAAGCCTTGTCCACGCCGGTCATAAAGGTGCGAATCAACTGGGCCTTGAGCTCATCCCGGCTCATCTGGCGCAACAAGAAGCGCAAGCCAGGCAATGCCAGCTTGAGCATCCTGCGGTTGAATTCCTGCTTGCCGAAAGCAAACTTGAGGAATGGTACAAAACTGTCGTGGCGGGTCAGAGTGCCGTCGAAGTCGAACACTGAGAGTACCTTGGCGCCCACGGGGCCGGCTTCTAGCATGTCTGGGTTCACGGGGTGGCCTCGGTCCTGTCTACTGTTTTTTTGAATGCATACGTTGCGGCCATCGCTGATGGCAATTGGGGTACAAGGCTACAGCATTGGGGATGCGATCCGAACCCTTCCGCGCCAGGTGCTTGAGGTGATGTACTTCAAGAAATGGCAAATCACCCATTGCGGGTGTGCTTTGACAGGCCCATAAAAAAAAGCCCTGGATGCGACTCCAGGGCTTTTTTATGTCGCAACTATGAGCTGATCAATCCCAGCTCAACGCCCCGCCAGTCTGATACTCGATCACGCGGGTCTCGAAGAAGTTCTTCTCTTTCTTCAAGTCCATGATCTCGCTCATCCACGGGAACGGGTTAGTCGTCCCTGGGTATTCTTCCTTCAAGCCGATCTGCGACAGGCGACGGTTGGCGATGAACTTGAGGTAGTCCTCCATCATCGCCGCGTTCATGCCCAGCACGCCGCGCGGCATGGTGTCGCGTGCGTATTCGATCTCCAGTTGGGTCCCTTGCAGGATCATCTGGGTCGCTTCTTCCTTCATTTCGGCATCCCACAGGTGTGGGTTTTCGATTTTGATCTGGTTGATTACGTCGATGCCGAAGTTCAGGTGCATCGACTCATCGCGCAGGATGTACTGGAACTGCTCGGCCACGCCGGTCATTTTGTTGCGACGGCCCATGGACAGGA
The DNA here is from genome assembly GCF_012985695.1 of Pseudomonas sp. WS 5027. Taxonomy (NCBI): domain Bacteria; kingdom Pseudomonadati; phylum Pseudomonadota; class Gammaproteobacteria; order Pseudomonadales; family Pseudomonadaceae; genus Pseudomonas; species Pseudomonas sp. WS 5027. The sequence continues at coordinate 93,545 of NZ_JAAQWU010000018.1, forward strand.
TCTGGGTGAAGCCGCAGTAGAAGAAGATACCTTCCAGCACGCAGTAGTAGGCGACCAGGTTGCGCAGCAGTTCCTTGTCGGTGTCGACGGTGCCGGTTTCGAACTTCGGATCGGAGATCGAACGGGTGTACTTCAGGCCCCACGCGGCTTTTTTAGCGACCGATGGGATCTCGTGGTACATGTTGAAGATCTCGCCTTCATCCATGGCCAGCGATTCGATGCAGTACTGGTAGGCGTGGGTGTGGATCGCCTCTTCGAAGGCCTGGCGCAGGATGTACTGGCGGCACTCCGGGTTGGTGATCAGGCGGTACACCGCCAGGACCAGGTTGTTGGCGACCAGGGAGTCGGCGGTGGAGAAGAAGCCCAGGTTGCGCATGACGATGCGACGTTCGTCGTCGGTCAGGCCTTCGGGGTTTTTCCACAGGGCGATGTCGGCGGTCATGTTGACCTCTTGCGGCATCCAGTGGTTGGCGCAGCCGTCGAGGTATTTCTGCCAGGCCCAGTCGTACTTGAAAGGCACGAGTTGGTTGAGGTCGGCGCGGCAGTTGATCATGCGCTTTTCGTCAACGGCGACACGGGCGGAAGCGCCTTCAAGCTCGGCCAGGCCTTCGGCGATGTCGAGTTTGTCCAGGGCGGCCTTGGCCCGCACGATGGCGGCGGAGTCATTGGCGGTCACGGCGCGGGCTTCGATGGCAGCGGCAGCGCCGGCACCGTCGAGGCGGTCCATGTTGGCTTCGGTGGCGTGGCCGGCGTTGGCGCCTTTAGCGGCTACTTCGCCTTCTTCTTCTTTGTCGAATTCGTCCCAGCTCAGCATGACGTGTCGTCTCCTGCGTGAGGGCCAATGGTGCCCGTGTGAAACCGGATGGTTGGGTGTTCACACGGCCCAAGGGCCGCGGTGGATCTTTAAGGAATCGTTTGTTGCAACAGCTCGCGCAGGCATTAAACGGAATAGGGCTACGGGTACTCTGCATGAGGTCTGAGGGGCGGAGCGACTGTGTCGTACTCCTGCGGGGCCTCAGGTCTGGCTCGTTACCCCGTGTAAAGGGATATTGCAGGCCCGATTTACCCGCGCATTATAGGGAAAAATTTGGCTTTGTGTTGCGGCGGATAGCCTCAGCCGAGGGCCAAAATGAGGGTATTTACGGCCGGGGTACGGGTTTACAAGGGTTTGCCGGGGTAGGATTTTTTTGACGGGCGGTGAGGTATTTTTGGAGCGGGGGGCAAGGCGAGGATTTTGCGGGTGATTCTTTGCCGCAAGGACAATTCCTTGCGGCGAACATTGTCAGGATAGGTTTCAACTAACTAAGTAATTATCCGTTAGAGCAACCATTGCCCATGACTTTGTAATTAAGGATATGACGCTGGCCCTGGTGATCTTCATATTCCATGCGCGCTGGAACAACTTCGCAGACATTCGGAATGGAACTCATGGATACCACCTTGGCAATATCCAGATCAGTGGAGTAGGTGTATTCCTCAACAACGGCGGTGCTCTGGCTGGCTACGTCAGTCGGGATCTCGTCGGCCAGGGCGGCGGTTGCGCACAAGCTGGCAAGGGCCATAACTAATAAAGCTTTCATTTCCAATTTACCTTTTTACAGTCGAAGGGGGTCACGGGGCCCTTGTGAGGCCACGTGTGTAACTTGAGTAGTGAGTTCGGATTAACGTGCCTTCGTGGGGGCTGCAACTTGGTTAATCACGGTGCCTTGTTGGCGAGGCTGATTTTAGGCGCCTGGGTTGCATTCATATACCCGTGCTTTTGATAAACACTATTGGTGGTTTTCGTAACAATCCACGACAGAGGTTTTTTCCCGTGTTGAAAAATGCGCTGCAGGCGCCGGGCCAGAGCGCTGCAAGGGGATATCAGGGTAATTTGTAGGGGCTTGTTACTACCATCGTCGAATGGTTCTATAGGCCTACCCCGGCTAAAACAGGGGCATACAACAACAACTATTGTCACCGAGGTAAGAAAGATGAGTGCGGCTTCCCTGTACCCCGTTCGCCCCGAAGTAGCAGCCAACACGCTGACCGACGAGGCGACCTACAAGGCCATGTACCAGCAGTCGGTGGTCAACCCCGACGGCTTCTGGCGCGAGCAAGCCAAGCGTCTTGACTGGATCAAGCCTTTCACCACGGTCAAGCAGACCTCGTTCGACGATCACCATGTCGATATCAAATGGTTCGCTGACGGCACCCTCAACGTTTCCTACAACTGCCTGGACCGTCACCTCGCCGAGCGTGGCGACCAGGCAGCGATTATCTGGGAGGGCGACGATCCTTCCGAGAGCCGCACCATCACCTACCGCGAACTGCATGAACAAGTCTGCAAGTTCGCCAACGCCCTGCGTGGCCAGGATGTGCACCGCGGCGACGTGGTGACCATCTATATGCCGATGATCCCCGAAGCCGTGGTCGCCATGCTGGCCTGCACCCGCATCGGTGCGATCCACTCGGTAGTGTTTGGCGGCTTCTCCCCTGAGGCCCTGGCCGGTCGCATCATCGACTGCAAGTCCAAAGTGGTGATCACCGCCGACGAGGGCATTCGTGCTGGCAAGAAGGTACCGCTCAAGGCCAACGTCGACGACGCCCTGACCAACCCGGAAACCAGCAGCATCCAGAAAGTCATCGTGTGCAAGCGCACCAATGGCCAGATCAAGTGGAACCAGCATCGCGACATCTGGTACGAAGACCTGATGAAAGTGGCGGGCACCGTCTGCGCGCCAAAAGAGATGGGCGCCGAAGAAGCGCTGTTCATCCTTTACACCTCCGGCTCCACCGGCAAGCCCAAGGGCGTGCAGCACACCACCGGCGGCTACCTGTTGTACGCGGCCCTGACCCACGAGCGCGTGTTCGACTACCGTCCGGGCGAAGTCTACTGGTGCACCGCCGACGTCGGCTGGGTCACTGGCCATACCTATATTGTCTACGGCCCGCTGGCCAATGGCGCGACCACCTTGCTGTTCGAAGGCGTGCCGAACTACCCGGACATTACCCGGGTGGGCAAGATCGTCGACAAGCACAAGGTCAATATCCTCTACACCGCGCCGACCGCGATCCGCGCGATGATGGCCTCTGGCACCGCCGCCTGCGAAGGCACCGATGGCAGCAGCCTGCGCCTGTTGGGTTCGGTGGGTGAGCCGATCAACCCGGAAGCATGGGACTGGTACTACAAGAACGTCGGCCAATCCCGTTGCCCGATTGTCGATACCTGGTGGCAGACCGAAACCGGTGCGACCCTGATGAGCCCATTGCCGGGCGCTCACGCGCTCAAGCCGGGTTCGGCGGCGCGTCCATTCTTTGGCGTGGTGCCAGCGTTGGTGGACAACCTGGGCAACATCATCGAGGGCGCCGCCGAAGGCAACCTGGTAATCCTCGATTCGTGGCCGGGCCAGGCGCGTACGCTCTATGGCGACCATGACCGTTTCGTCGACACCTACTTCAAGACCTTCCGTGGCATGTACTTCACCGGCGACGGCGCCCGTCGCGATGAAGATGGCTACTGGTGGATCACGGGTCGCGTGGATGACGTACTCAACGTTTCCGGGCACCGCATGGGCACCGCCGAAATTGAAAGCGCCATGGTTGCCCACCCGAAAGTCACCGAAGCGGCCGTGGTCGGCGTACCGCACGACATCAAGGGCCAGGGCATCTATGTGTATGTCACCCTGAAAAACGGTGAGGAGCCGACCGAAGCCCTGCGCCTGGAGCTGAAGAACTGGGTGCGCAAGGAGATCGGCCCGATTGCGTCGCCGGACGTGATCCAGTGGGCACCTGGTTTGCCGAAGACCCGTTCGGGGAAAATCATGCGCCGTATCCTGCGCAAGATTGCCACGGCCGAGTATGACGGGCTGGGAGATATCTCCACCCTGGCCGATCCAAGCGTGGTGCAGCATTTGATTGATACCCACAAGACCATGAACGTCGCGTAAGCGGGTTCATGGGACCAAGCCCCATTCGGCGTAGGCCGGGTGGGGCTTTTTTGTGGGATCTCACTATGAAATACCATTAATGTGGGAGCCGGCAAGCCAGCTCCTACAGTGGGGGTAGCTGACAGACCGTTCTCTGCACCAAGCCAATAAATATCGGTTTATCGCGTAGGGCGTTTCTGAATGTTACCCAGCAGTGCAAATGTGTAACCTTGTGCCCAAACATGGGGCAAAGTGCTACATCAGTGCGGCGAAAACGCCCGTTTTAGACGCCCGGCAAAATAAGATCAAACGCTACACTTGCCGGAATAGAAGGGTTTGCGAATAATAGGCCCGCAATTTGCAGAGTTAATAGGTTTTATATCTTTTGTCTCTGCATAAAAATCAGAGGCTGTCAATGTGTTGGGGTCGCTTTCTCGGTGCTTCTGTAAATTGTTGTCGCATTGAGGAAATATCGGCTTCCGGCCTGTCGTTAGAATGCCGATCACTCGCTCGTCGTCGCCGTGTTCAACTGGTGTAGGACGCAGCACCGCTATTCGGTTTCACTCAGTCGCATCGTGGGCTATGGCTCATACTGCTGTTTTTGTCCTATACCGATGGAGTCCCAAGATGAAGAAACTCGTGCTGTTGGGCGCCCTGGCGCTGTCCGTGCTGTCCATGCAGGCCTTCGCTGAAGAGAAACCGCTGAAAATTGGTATCGAAGCAGCCTACCCTCCGTTTGCCTCGAAGGCGCCGGATGGCAGCATCGTCGGTTTTGACTACGACATCGGCAACGCCCTGTGCGAAGAGATGAAGGTCAAGTGCACCTGGGTCGAGCAAGAATTCGACGGCCTGATCCCAGCGCTGAAAGTGCGCAAGATCGATGCAATCCTCTCGTCCATGTCCATCACTGACGATCGCAAGAAGTCCGTGGACTTCACCAACCGCTACTACCTGACCCCGGCGCGCCTGGTGATGAAGGATAGCGTCACGGTCAGCGACAGCCTGGATGAGCTCAAAGGCAAGAAGATCGGCGTACAGCGCGGTTCGATCCATGACCGTTTCGCCAAGGAAGTCCTGGCGCCTAAAGGTGCGACCATCGTTCCTTACAGCACCCAGAACGAAATCTACCTGGATGTGGCTGCCGGTCGCCTTGATGGCACCGTGGCTGATGCGACCCTGCTCGAAGACGGTTTCCTGAAGACCGACTCTGGCAAAGGCTACGCGTTTGTAGGTCCTGCGTTCACCGACGCCAAATACTTCGGTGATGGCATCGGTATCGCAGTACGTAAAGGCGACAAGGTCAACCTGGACCGCATCAATACGGCCATCGCCGCGATCCGCGCCAATGGCAAGTACAAAGAAATCGAGAAAAAGTATTTCAACTTCGATATTTACGGCGCTGACGCCAAGTAAACCTTCGCAGTTATCTGTCCAGAATGGCGCAAGCACCAGGGTCTCTGAAGTTTGCGCCATTTTTTCATCCGCCTTTTCGAGGACCTGAATCATGTTGAAAGGCTACGGGGCCGTTATCCTCGATGGCGCATGGTTGACGCTTCAGCTCGCCTTGTCGTCCATGGCCTTGGCCATTGTTCTGGGTCTGATCGGGGTTGCATTGCGCCTGTCGCCGGTACGCTGGCTGGCTTGGCTGGGCGACCTGTACTCCACGGTGATCCGCGGGATCCCCGACCTGGTGCTGATCCTGCTGATTTTCTACGGCGGTCAGGACCTGCTCAACCGCGTCGCGCCGCTACTGGGCTACGACGACTATATTGACTTGAACCCCTTGGCCGCCGGTATCGGCACCCTGGGTTTCATCTTTGGCGCGTACCTCTCGGAAACCTTCCGTGGTGCGTTCATGGCCATCCCCAAGGGGCAGGCCGAAGCGGGCATGGCCTATGGCATGAGCCCGTTCCAGGTATTTTTCCGGGTGATGGTGCCGCAGATGATCCGGCTGGCAATCCCCGGCTTTACCAACAACTGGCTGGTATTGACCAAGGCCACTGCGCTGATTTCGGTGGTGGGCCTACAAGACATGATGTTCAAGGCCAAGCAGGCGGCAGATGCCACCCGCGAACCTTTTACCTTCTTCCTCGCAGTGGCGGCGATGTACCTGGTGATCACCAGCGTCTCGTTGCTGGCCCTGCGTTATCTTGAGAAGCGCTACTCGGTAGGCGTAAAGGCGGCTGATCTATGATCTTCGACTACAACGTCATCTGGGAGGCCATGCCGCTGTACCTTGGCGGCCTGTTGACCACCCTCAAGCTGCTGTTGATTTCGCTGTTCTTCGGCTTGCTCGCTGCCGTCCCCCTGGGGCTGATGCGGGTGTCCAAGCAGCCGCTGGTCAATGGCGCGGCCTGGCTCTACACCTACGTGATCCGCGGTACGCCGATGCTGGTGCAGCTGTTTTTGATCTATTACGGCCTGGCCCAGTTCGAAGCTGTACGCGAGAGTTTCCTCTGGCCGTGGCTGTCCAGCGCAACGTTCTGTGCGTGCCTGGCCTTTGCCATCAATACCAGTGCCTATACCGCCGAGATCATTGCCGGCAGCCTCAAGGCCACGCCCCATGGCGAGATCGAAGCGGCCAAGGCCATGGGCATGTCACGCTACAAGCTGTACCGCCGCATCCTGCTGCCATCGGCCCTGCGCCGGGCGCTGCCGCAGTACAGCAACGAAGTGATCATGATGCTGCAGACCACCAGCCTGGCCTCCATTGTCACCCTGATCGATATCACCGGTGCCGCACGCACGGTCAACGCCCAGTACTATCTGCCGTTTGAAGCCTATATCACCGCTGGCCTGTTCTACCTGTGCCTGACGTTCATCCTGGTGCGCCTGTTCAAGTTGGCCGAGCGTCGCTGGTTGAGCTACCTGGCTCCTCGGAAGCACTGATATGGAACGCATCGATCACGTATTGCCCTGGGGCCACTTGGGCTGCGAGCGCCAACTGACGGTGTTCCGTTTCGGCCACGGCGAGCGCAAGGCGTATATCCAGGCCAGCCTGCACGCCGATGAATTGCCGGGGATGCGCGCGGCCTGGGAGCTGAAAAAGCGCCTGGTCGAACTGGAGCAGCAGGGCGCCCTCAACGGGGTGATCGAGCTGGTGCCGGTGGCCAACCCGATGGGCCTCGGCCAACTGCTGCAAGGCAGCCACCAGGGGCGTTTCGAGATTGGCAGCGGCAAGAACTTCAACCGTGATTTCGTGGAGTTGAGCGAGCCGGTTGCGGCCTTGCTGGAGGGCAAGCTGGGGGATGATCCCCACGCCAACGTGCGCATGATCCGCCAGGCGATGAGCGACACGCTCAACGCGCTGCCTGAGCCGAGCTGCCAGTTGCAAGGCATGCAACGAGTATTGCTGGGCCACGCCTGCACCGCCGATGTGGTCCTCGACCTGCACTGCGACGCTGAAGCCGCGCTGCATATGTACGCGCTGCCCCAGCACTGGCCGCAGTGGCGTTCGTTGTCGGCGCATTTGAATGTGAAAGTCGGCCTATTGGCGGAAGACTCCGGCGGCAGTTCCTTCGATGAAGCCTGCTCGCTGCCTTGGCTGCGTTTGTCGCGGGCGTTTCCCGAAGCGCAGATTCCCCTGGCATGCCTGGCGACAACCCTGGAGCTGGGCGGTCAGGCTGACACCGGACGCGACGAGGCCATCTTCCATGCCGAAGGCATCCTCGCGTTCCTCGCTGAACAGGGCCTGATCAAGGGCCAATGGCCGGCGCCGCAATATGAACCGTGCGAAGGCGTGCCCTTTGAAGGCACTGAATTGCTGTTTGCACCCCACGCCGGAGTGATCAGTTACCTGCGTAAAGCTGGTGACTGGGTGGAAAGCGGTGAACCGATTTTTGAAGTGATTGACCCTTTGGCCGACCGCGTCAGCATTGTCTGTGCCGGCACCTCGGGGGTGTTGTTTGCCGTTGAACGGCTGCGTTATGCCCAAGCGGGTTTCTGGCTGGCCAAGGTGGCGGGGCGCGAAGCGCTGCGTCACGGGCGCTTGCTCAACGACTGACCAACTGTTTTTGTGAGAACCGACCGCATGTACAAACTTGAAGTCCAAGACCTGCATAAACGCTATGGCAGTCATGAAGTGCTCAAAGGGGTGTCCCTGGCCGCCGCGGCCGGCGATGTGATCAGCATCATCGGTTCCAGTGGCTCAGGCAAAAGTACCTTTTTGCGCTGCATCAACCTGCTGGAGCAGCCCCACGCCGGCAAGATCCTGCTCAATAACGAAGAGCTGAAGCTGATGGCCAGCAAGGACGGCGCGATGAAAGCCGCCGACCCCAAGCAGTTGCAGCGCATGCGTTCGCGCCTGTCGATGGTGTTCCAGCATTTCAACTTGTGGTCGCACATGACCGCCCTGGAAAACGTCATGGAAGCCCCGGTGCACGTATTGGGCATGTCGAAAAAAGATGCCCGTGAAAAGGCCGAGCACTACCTGGCCAAAGTTGGCGTGGCCCATCGCAAGGATGCCTTCCCCGGCCATATGTCCGGTGGCGAGCAGCAGCGCGTGGCGATTGCCCGAGCGCTGGCGATGGAGCCTGAGGTGATGCTGTTTGACGAGCCGACCTCGGCCCTCGACCCGGAGCTGGTCGGCGAAGTACTGAAAGTCATGCAGGACCTGGCCCTGGAAGGCCGCACCATGGTGGTGGTGACCCACGAAATGGGCTTTGCCCGTGAAGTGTCCAACCAGTTGGTGTTCCTGCACAAAGGCATTGTCGAGGAGCGTGGCAACCCGCGTGAAGTGCTGGTCAACCCGCAGTCCGAGCGGTTGCAGCAGTTCCTCTCCGGCAGCTTGAAATAACCAAGGCCGCTGCTCCCCCTTGTAGGAGCGAGCTTGCTCGCGAAGATCGTCAACGAAAACGCGGGAAGCCTGATACCCCGTGGTGTTCTCAGGTTTTTCGCGAGCAGGCTCGCTCCTACAGGAAAGCAGGTCTTTATCGTTTTTAAGCTTTGTGTTGGTTTACGGGCTAGCATTGGCCTTTGTCTTCATTACCGTTACTCGCTTCGGATAGCACTCCATGACCGCCCATAAAATTGGTTTCCTGATTTGGCCCAGCACAAAAGCACTCACGCTTGCGCTGGCTGAGGAGGCCTTGCGCGTTGCTCAGCGTGTGCATCCGGATGTGGTGTATGAACTGTCGTTCCTGCAGGCCGAGCCGCAAGCCGAAGGCGCCTGGCAACTGCCGGGCGAGCCTTGGGCCGGCAAGCTCGAAGGCTTCCAGAAACTGTTCCTGCTGGCGGACGAACCGCCGACCGTGATCGCCTCGCAACTAAGCGCCGCGCTCAAGCAGCTCGTTCGTTCCGGTTGCGTGATCGGCGGCCTGTCGGCAGGTGTGTATCCGCTGGCGCAACTGGGGTTGCTCGATGGCTATCGCGCCGCCGTGCACTGGCGTTGGCAGGACGATTTCGCCGAGCGCTTTCCCAAGGTCATCGCCACCAGCCATTTGTTCGACTGGGACCGTGATCGCCTGACGGCCTGCGGTGGCATGTCGGTGCTCGACCTGCTGCTGGCGGTACTGGCCCGTGACCACGGCGCCGAACTGGCTGGCGCGGTCTCCGAAGAACTGGTGGTGGAGCGCATCCGCGAAGGCGGCGAGCGCCAACGAATCCCCCTGCAAAACCGCCTGGGTTCCAGCCACCCGAAGCTGACCCAGGCCGTGTTGCTGATGGAAGCCAATATCGAAGAGCCGCTGACCACCGACGAAATTGCCCAGCATGTGTGCGTGTCGCGACGACAACTGGAACGGATCTTCAAGCAGTACCTCAATCGCGTTCCCAGCCAGTACTACCTGGAGCTGCGCCTGAACAAGGCACGGCAGATGTTGATGCAGACCAGCAAGTCGATCATCCAGATCGGCCTGTCTTGCGGCTTCTCCTCGGGGCCGCACTTCTCCAGCGCCTACCGCAACTTCTTTGGCGCAACCCCCCGTGAAGATCGCAACCAACGGCGCAGCAGCAGCCCGTTCGAGTTGTCGTCGGTGCCCTCCGAGCGCGGCTGACAAGGCGACGCTGTGGGAGAGGGGCTTGTTCTGGAAAGGATGGTTAAGCCCCCTTGCCACAACAGCATCACTCCTCCATGGGCTCCGGCGTACTGGGCGGTGTCAGCGCGATCCCCTCTTCGTCAAACATCGCTTGTTGCACACCCAACTCATAACCCGTCTGCTGGTAATACCTGCGCAATATCGCAATGCTTGCGATGGACAAGGGATTGCCGCTCAGGTCCGAGTCGTCGTTGAGTGGCAGCGGCATTTCCAGCAAGTCTGTCGACAAGTGCTGGATCAGGTTGTCGCTCAAGTCCAGGACCCGCAAGCGTGGCAGGCTGAATGTCCCTGGCGGCACCTCATTGAGTTCGCAGTTGTGCAGGTACACCATGATCAGGCGTGTGCAATTGCTCAGGTCCGGGCTGTGGCCAAGCGGGTTGTCGCTCAAGTCCAGGACGTTGAGGTCGGTCAGGCTCGACAATTGCTCGACGCTGTCCGGCCTGATGCGAATCAAATTGTCGTTGAGCTTGAGCTGCCGCAAACGCTGGAGATTGAACACACTGTCGGGAATGCTCGGCAGGGCATGGCTCTCCATCGTCAGGCTGGTCAAGTTGGGGAATGCGCGCAGGAAATCGTCTGCGCGTCTGCGCCTGCCGTCACCGATCAGTTCCAGTTGCGAGACATGCTCCAGGCGCGCATTGAGCGCCGGCAGATCCCCGAGAAACTGGCCGTTGAACATCAGCTTGTAGCTGCGGCTGGCTGGCCATTCGTTCTCGTCGTATTCCGTCTCTCTGCGCCAGCAGCGCAGCAGCAATTCCTTGAAGCCCAGGCGGCGAATCTGTTCCTCGGCGCGGGCGTTTTCGTTGAAGGCCGGGTCGCGTACCTCGGCCATGGCGGGGACATCCAGGGCCCAGACTTGCAGGCCGTTGTTGAGTTGTTCGTATTCGGCACTCAGGCGGCTGATCTGTGTGTCAGCGTCCTCCAGTTCGCCCGGCAGCTCAAAGAAGATGCGCTTGCTGTCGCGCGCCGAGAGCGTGGGGTAAAGGTCATTGAGGCGCTGCAGCTGGTGGGCGGGGATATCGGCGTTCCAGTGTTCTCCCTTGGCCCGGCAATAGCTCTTCACTCGCCGCAAGGTCGAGGGCGACAAGGGGTTGGCCGACAGGTCAAAGGCGCCGCTGACGGTGGGCGGCAAGAGGAAGGCTTCGTCTGTCAGTTCATGTAGGGTGTTTTGGCTCAAATCCACGCGCACACGTATTGTGGGCGGGTGAATCAGCGAGGGCGGCAGCTCGGTCAAGCCGGTATTGCGCAGTGACAGGCTGACCAGCTGTGGCATTTGGCTGAAGTCCGGCAGCGTCGCCAAGGGGTTGTTGTCCAGGTTCAGATGCCTGAGTTCAGTCATACGCTGCAGGGTTTGCGCGGTGGTGGGCGACAAACCTATGGCGCAGCGGTCCAGCACCAGGTAAGCGAGTCGAGGCAGATGGCTGATCTGTGGCAGTTCACCCAGTGTGTAGTTCTCGATGTGCAGCGCGGTGAGCGCCGGAAAACTCTGCAGGAACGCATCCAGCCCCAGGTTCGAGCCCGATCCTTTGAGGGCGAGCACCGACACGTGATTGAACGAGGTGCGCAGGGCGGGCAACTCGCCGCTCACTGGAATGAACAGGCTGAATTCGTAGCTGGGCATGGCTTGCCCATGGGCGGCGTCGCCTGCGGTTGTGTCACGACGCCAGCATGCCTCCAGGGCGTTGATGAAGCGCTGGCGCAGGTCGTGTTCCACGGTGTCGACTGTGCTGTCATTGGCCCAGGCCAGGCTGTCGAGGCGGATTTTCGGGAGCTCGCCTTCCAGTCGGGTCATCTCGGTTCGGCCAGCCGCCAGGTCACCAGGCAGGCTATAGATGAACCGGTTGATCTGATCGGCGCTGAGTGAGGGGAACAGCCGTCTGGCTTGCTCCCGATCAGCGTATTGAGGGGTGGCTTCCAGATAGTAATGGTTGCGCTGGAAGTAGGTTTTGACACGTTCAAGCGCTTCGGTTGACAGCGGATTATCGGACAGATCGAAATGCCGTGTGATGTCAGTGGGCAAGTCGAACAGTGCGTGGGGCAGTGTGCTGATCCGGTTATTGGACAGCATCACCAACGTCAGGTGAGTCCGGCTCAATAGGCCGCGGGGGACCTGCTCGATGCCGGTGCTGGCCAGGTCCACGTATTGCAGCTGCGGCATCTGCTCAAGGTTTGGAATCAGGCTCAGGGGGTTGTTGTACAGGTCCAGGGTCAACAGGTTCGTCATCGCGCTGATGGTGGCCTGGCTGTGTTCGGTCAAGCGGATATTGCAATTGTTCAGGATCAGTTCGTTGAGGCTGTTGACTGAAGCAAGGCAGGGCGGCAGCTCGCCCAGGTCAATATTGCGCAGGCTCAAGTGCCGCAGTCTTGGAAACAACTGCAGGAAGCCATCGACTTCGATGTGTTGATGGGCACCTTGCAGTTCCAGATGGGATATGTGCTCGAAGCGGGCAGTCAGTGGCGGCAATTCGCCGAGCAGAGGGGCGGATAGACGCAGCGTATAGCCGTTGGTGGCCGGTGATTCGTAAAAGTGGTCGATTGCGGTTTCCTGGCGCCAGGCCCGTCGTATCTGGTGGGAAAACAGGCTGCGATCACGGCGCAGGTACTCATGGTCAGTCGCGCTCAACGGGGCGCCGGTGTTGAGGTGGGTACGCGGCGTTTGCGATTCCCAGACCACCAGGGCCAGGTCCAGTTGGATGTATTCGTTGCGCAGCCGCGTCAGCTCCGCCTGTGCACCGCCGGGGGTGTTTTGCAGGGTGGCTATTACTTCGCGGATTCTCGCCGGCGTCAGTTGCGGGCGCAGGCTCTGAAGTTGTTGCTCAAGCGACGGGCCGCGGCGGGGCCCCGGCTGTTCGGGAGCGGCGGGCAGGTAGCCGTCCATACCGCCGCGTAAGCGCATGACATTGGGGTCGTAGGCGGGCTTGTGCAGCGGGTCGGTATCGAGCAGTGTGCGCAGGGTCGGACGGTCCACCGGGGATTGGCCGATCGCCTGCTTGAGACGCGGGCCTTGGCCGATATGGATTTTTAGGGCATCGCGCGCACTGTCGGGCAGGGCTTGCAGGATGGCGGTGTAAAAGTCGGTGCTGCCGAACAGCGCACCCTGGCCGTTTTCCGGGATGTACTGGCCGTCCGGCGTGACCACCAGGGTCCTTTGGGTTAACGCATGGGTGGGGCCGATCGCATCCAGCAGCGGGCCGTCGGCGCGATACTGGCGGACCTCCAGGCGTATCCACGTCGGCCAGCCGCTGAGGTTTTCCAGGGAGTGCAGGGCGAGCCGGCACGTGTCCGGGTTCTCTACGGTGTCCAGGTACAGCCCCTCATAGGCGCGGGTGGTGCGCACTTCATGCAGCGACCACTCGGCCAGTTCCACCAGGCGCGGGGGGACTGTGCCGGCGTCGATGGCCTTGAGTTCCTCGCCACTGGCGCTGGCCAGCAGTTCTTCGGCCACCGGCGCGGGCAGGCCGGGGCGTGGGACGCTGTCGATGATTTTCTGGGCCCGGGCATCGGAGGTGCGGTCCAGGCCCCGGTAGCGTGAATCGAATAACGAGAAACGCTTGTTTTCGGCAAGCCGCGCCAGGGTCTTGCGCAAGGCGCTGGCGCGGGTGCGGCTGGAGGAGGGCGGCAGGCCGAACTCTTCGTCCAGCAGCTGTTTGCGCTCCGGTTCGCTCAAACCTTCGATCAGGGTCGGCAGCAAATCGCCGTTGTGCAGTTGCGCCTCCAGCACCTGCACGGTGCTGGCTCCGTCTTCACCGGGGAACTCCCAGAGGGTTCTGCCGCTGGCATCGAGTACCCGCAGGGTCTTGCTCGAAGGCCACAGTCCGTAGCTGATGAGTAACTGCAACTGGGTCTGTGGATCGGCATTGGCGTAGACCGCTGGATCGTCGCTGTTCAGTTGCGCCAGGAAGTCCTGCAGCTGCTGGTCGATGCCAAAGCGCTTGAGACTGTCCGCCAACAGTGGAGGGGGCGTCTGCTGGGTGGCATGCATTTTACGCAGGGTGTTGTCGTGGGTGGCGCTGCTGTCACGGGCCTGTGCCAGTTGCTCATCGCTGAAGGTGTCGGTCTGATAACCGAGGCGGCGCATCAGGGTGGTGCGGTCCCAACTCAGCGGGTTTTCCAGTTCAGTGACCCAGGCCCCCTGGCCATTGGTCATGACCTGTGGGCGATAGGCTTCAGGGCGTGTGGGGTGGTGGATGAAGTAGCGCCCGGCGTCTTCTTGCACGTGGTAATGCGCGCCGTCGAGGGCAAGGATGGGTTTGTCGTTGTGCAAGTGCAGGCCTTGCGCGTCAGGGCGGGCACCGGCTGGCAGCGTCATATCCTGGCGGTAGGGGCTCAGGTCCGGTTGCCACAGGCGGGGTTGGCCATCGGGGCGCTTGACGGGGTGCAGGCTTTCGAAAAACTCCAGCATCTGCTGGGGCAAAGCCTTGCGCAGCAGTGCGGTGGCGATGGGAATGCCGGTGGCAAACAGGCCCAGTTGCACCAGTTGCTCCGTCAGGCCCAAGGCGTGCTCCAGGGCTTTGCGTTGCAGGCCTTCGGCCCAGTCGACAATCCCTTCGAAGGCTTCGTCGAGGACCTGATAGGCGGTGTACGCCAACATCAGCGCGCCCAGGGGCGGGATGAATGGCAGGGCCACAAAGGCGATGACCTGTAACACACTTTCGGCGATTTTCTGAATGAACGCCCAGCGTCGCCAGCGTGCGTTCTGGTCGACACGAGCGGTGGAGACAGCGCGGCTCTGGCTGTCGGCTTGCAGCTTGCTCAGTTTCATCTGGAACAGATGGGCGAACAGGTCGCCTTTGATTTCCAGGCCGCGAAATTGCAGGTTGGGCCGTTGGGTTGGGGTGTCGCGCCAACTGGGCAGCGGATCGCCTGCGGTGTGCGGATGCCACGAGACTTGGCCGAGGCGTTGGTTGAGGTCGGCAAAAAACACTGCGGCGTCTTCATGGCGGACAAACCGGCTGAAAAACTGTTGATAGTCCGTGGCCCGCAGCCTGGCGGCCAGGCTCTGCATGAACGCCGTGCTGCTGGGGTAGTGTTTGACCGGGTGCAGCGGGTCGTCGGGAATATAGGCGATCAGCGGCACCACTTCGGTGCTGCGCTCAAGGTTCGGCGCAAACAGTACGATGCCGGTCAGGTTGCAGTCCATGATCCGCAGGTCATGGGCCACTAGCGTCGGGCAGTCGTTGTGTGCGGTATGGCCATTGTTGAGCAGGTTGAGTACCGCGTCATGGCTGGCGGCAGGCAGGTCGTTCTTGAGCAGGGCCATGTACAGCGCCAATTGCAGCGCCCCCAGATGGCTCTGTTTGAGCCAGTATTCCAGGCTGGTGCGGGCCACGGGGTTGTCGAGGTCCAGATACTCATCCAGATAGCGTTGATAGGCCGCGCCGATATCCAGGCGTCGGCACAGTTGGGTGAATTGCGCGATGCTGATCTTTGCGTCCAGATCCGGCAGTTGGGTGAATTGGCCCGTCGGCGTTGGCTGGGTGCTGAATCCTGAGTGCTGCTCGTAGGGCTCGTCGGTTTCGAAATTATGCAGGGCCGCGTCAAGCAACGAGACCGACCATGTCCTCGCCGCCCCCGGCCTGACCGTGAACCCGGCGAGGCTCAGGGGCACATACAGTTGCAGGTAGGTCGTGCGCACGTCGGTGTCGATGCCGAACTCATCCTTGAGCGCCGCCTGCAGGCGTGCGGCGCCAAAGGTCTCGGGGCTCTGCAGGGCGACTAGGGCTTTGTCCAGGCGATTTTGTGCGGTCCAGGCGGCGCCGTTCAGGTGCTTGAGGTGCGCGTGCTGCTGCTCGGTGGCGCGTAGGTACCAGTCGGCAATGACCGGTGTGTCGATGGCCAGTACCGCACGCTTGGCGGGTGACGCGGTGCCCAGCCAGGGCGGGATGGCATTGGTGAGGATGTCGAGGTGTGGGGATTGGGTTGCAAGCGGTTGCGCCATGATGCCTGTCCTTGATGGCTCTTGAAGTGCCTTCAGCAAACCAGTGCGCAAGGTTGTGCAGGCGGTAGACAGTTAGCGCGGGTGCGTCATGGGGATTTGCGAAGATCCTGTCATCCCCTGCCCACAAAGCCGTTGCACGGTTTAAACTGCGCCTTTGCGACGCTATTTGTCGCATTGGCGTAAACCCGCGAAAAACGCGGGTTGGCGCTATAAGAAGTTGTCGCTTGGCGGCAAGGCCGCTCTGAAAACTGTCCTTACAATCCCTGCATCGCCCGCCAGTTCCAGGCAGGCGTTCCTCTTCAGGAGACTCCGATGTCCGTTGAGCAAGCCCCGGTGCAACGTGCCGATTTCGACCAGGTCATGGTGCCTAACTACGCACCTGCCGCTTTCATCCCTGTGCGTGGCGAAGGCTCCCGCGTTTGGGACCAGGCCGGTCGCGAGCTGATCGACTTTGCCGGCGGCATCGCAGTGAACGTGCTGGGTCACGCCCACCCGGCGCTGGTCGGTGCATTGACCGAACAGGCCAACAAGCTGTGGCACGTCTCCAACGTCTTCACCAATGAGCCGGCCCTGCGCCTGGCCCACAAGCTGATCGATGCGACCTTTGCCGAGCGCGTGTTCTTCTGCAACTCCGGCGCCGAAGCCAACGAGGCCGCGTTCAAGCTGGCCCGTCGCGTGGCGTTCGACCGTTTCGGCAGCGAGAAATACGAGATCATCGCCGCGCTCAACAGCTTCCACGGCCGCACCCTGTTTACCGTCAACGTCGGCGGCCAGTCGAAGTACTCCGACGGCTTCGGTCCTAAAATCACCGGCATCACCCACGTTCCGTTCAACGACCTGGACGCGCTGAAGGCCGCCGTGTCGGACAAGACCTGCGCGGTGGTACTGGAGCCGGTCCAGGGCGAAGGCGGTGTATTGCCGGCCGAACTTGCCTACCTGCAAGGCGCCCGTGACCTGTGCGACGCCAACAATGCGCTGCTGGTGTTCGACGAAGTGCAGACTGGCATGGGCCGCAGCGGCCACCTGTTTGCCTACCAGCATTACGGCGTGGTGCCCGACATCCTGACCAGCGCCAAGAGCCTGGGCGGTGGTTTCCCGATTGCCGCGATGCTGACCCGTGAAGACCTGGCCAAGCACCTGGTGGTCGGTACCCACGGCACCACCTACGGCGGCAACCCGCTGGCGTGCGCGGTCGCCGAAGCGGTGATCGACGTGATCAACACCCCCGAGGTGCTGGCCGGTGTCAACGCCAAGCACGACCTGTTCAAGGCGCGTCTTGAGCAGATCGGCAAGCAATACGGGATCTTCACCCAAGTACGCGGCATGGGCCTGCTGCTCGGTTGCGTATTGAGCGACGCGTTCAAAGGCAAGGCCAAGGACGTGTTCAACGCGGCCGAGAAAGAAAACCTGATGATCCTGCAAGCCGGCCCGGACGTGGTGCGTTTTGCCCCGAGCCTGGTGGTGGAAGAAGCGGATATCACTGAAGGTCTGGACCGTTTCGAACGTGCTGTAAAAACGCTGACGCAAGCCTGATGGACCGTCCCATGCTCAAGCGATTGAGCATGGGATAAAAAATTTTGTGCCGGGCTCGGTCAATGTGGGAGCGGGCTTGCTCGCGATAGCGGTGGATCAGTCACCTGACTCATCAACTGACACACTGCTATCGCGAGCAAGCCCGCTCCCACATTGGATCTGTGTGAATCCAGATCCCGTGTCCGGCATTTTTTCCTCTGTGAGTTTTTCGAGTTAAGGAGTGACACCATGCTGGTGATGCGCCCCGCGCAAATGGCTGATCTGGGCGAGGTACAGCGTCTGGCTGCGGATAGCCCGATTGGTGTCACTTCCCTGCCGGATGACGTTGAACGCCTGAGCGACAAGATCGCCGCCAGCGAAGCGTCCTTCGCTGCCGAAGTGAGTTTCAATGGTGAAGAAAGCTATTTCTTTGTCCTCGAAGACACCGCCGCCGGCAAGTTGGTGGGCTGTTCGGCCATCGTCGCTTCGGCTGGGTATTCCGAACCGTTCTACAGCTTTCGCAACGAGACTTTCGTCCACGCGTCCCGCGAGCTGAAGATCCACAACAAGATCCACGTCCTGTCCCAGTGCCACGACCTGACCGGCAACAGCTTGCTGACCAGCTTCTACGTGGTGCCGGAACTGGTGGGCTCGGCGTGGTCGGAACTCAATTCCCGTGGCCGCCTGCTGTTTGTCGCCAGCCACCCCGAGCGCTTTGCGGACTCGGTGGTGACCGAGATTGTCGGCTACAGCGACGAGAACGGTGATTCGCCGTTCTGGGATGCCATCGGCCGCAACTTCTTCGACCTCAACTACGCCGCCGCCGAGCGCTTGTGCGGGTTGAAGAGCCGCACGTTCCTCGCCGAACTGATGCCCCATTACCCGATCTACGTGCCGCTGTTGCCTGACGAAGCCCAGGAAGCCATGGGCCAGGTGCACCCGCGTGCGCAGATCACCTTCGACATCCTGATGCGCGAAGGCTTTGAAACCGACCATTACATCGACATCTTCGACGGTGGCCCGACCCTGCATGCGCGGGTTTCGGGCATCCGTTCGATTGCCCAGAGCCGCGTGGTGCCGGTGAAGATCGGCGAGATGGTCAAGGGCGTTGGCCGCCAGTACCTGGTGAGCAACGCGCAGTTGCAGGACTACCGTGCGGTGATGCTGGAGCTGGACTACGCGCCAGGCAAGCCGGTGACCCTGGACCTGGAAGCAGCCGAAGCCCTGGGCGTCGGCGAAGGCGCCAGTGTGCGTCTGGTAGCGGTTTAAAGCAGAGTTTAACGGGTGGTCTGTAACAGGCGGCCCGTCCGAGGAGATAGCATGATCGTTCGTCCCGTACGCAGCAGCGATTTACCGGCCCTGATTGATCTGGCGCGCAGCACCGGCACCGGCCTTACCACCTTGCCGGCCAACGAAGAGCGCCTGACCCACCGGGTTGGCTGGGCTGAAAAGACCTTTCGCGGCGAAGCCGGGCGTGGTGATGCCGACTACCTGTTTGTGCTGGAAAACGACGAAGGCCGCGTGGTGGGAATTTCCGCCATCGCCGGTGCGGTCGGCCTGCGTGAGCCCTGGTACAACTTCCGGGTCGGCCTGACGGTCAGCGCCTCCCAGGAACTGAATATCTACCGCGAGATCCCCACGCTGTTTTTGGCCAACGATCTGACGGGCAACTCCGAGCTGTGCTCACTGTTCCTGCATGCCGATTACCGCAACGGCCTCAACGGCCGCATGCTGGCCAAGGCGCGGATGCTGTTCATTGCCGAGTTCCCGCAGCTGTTCGGCAACAAGATCATTGCCGAGATGCGCGGTGTGTCCAATGACGCCGGGCGTTCGCCGTTCTGGGAAAGCCTGGGCCGGCACTTCTTCAAGATGGAGTTCAGTCAGGCCGACTACCTCACCGGCGTGGGCAACAAGGCGTTCATCGCCGAACTGATGCCCAAGTTCCCGCTGTACACCTGCTTTTTGTCCGAGGACGCGCGTAACGTGATCGGCAAGGTCCATCCCGACACCGAACCGGCCTTGAGCATGCTCAAGAGCGAAGGCTTCAGCTACCAGGGCTATGTCGATATCTTCGACGCAGGTCCCGCTGTGGAGTGTGAGACCAGCAAGATCCGTGCGGTGCGCGACAGCCAGGCGCTGGTGCTGGCCATCGGCACGCCGGGGGACGACGCCACGCCGTTCCTGATGCATAACCGTAAACGTGAAGATTGCCGCATCACCGCCGCACCGGCGCGCCTGGCGGCTGGCACCCTGGTGGTCGATCCGCTGACCGCCAAGCGCCTGCAACTGGTGGCCGGTGATCAAGTGCGTGCCGTATCGTTGTCTGCTGCCCGGGAGTCGAAATAATGAATTCGCTGTATATCGCAGGGAGCTGGCTGGCTGGCCAGGGTGAACGCTTTGAGTCGCTGAACCCGGTGACCCAGCAAGTGGTGTGGGCCGGCAATGGCGCCACCGTCGAGCAGGTCGAGTCCGCTGTGCAGGCCGCCCGCCAGGCGTTCCCGGCCTGGGCCATGCGCCCGCTGGAAGAGCGTATCGGCGTGCTGGAAACCTTCGCCGCGACCTTGAAAAGCCGCGCCGATGAAATCGCCCGTTGTATCGGCGAAGAAACCGGCAAGCCGCTGTGGGAGTCGGCTACCGAAGTCACCAGCATGGCCAACAAAATCGCGATCTCGGTGCAAAGCTACCGCGAACGTACCGGCGAGAAGAGCGGCCCCCTGGGCGACGCCACCGCTGTGTTGCGCCACAAGCCGCACGGCGTGGTCGCGGTGTTCGGTCCCTACAACTTCCCCGGCCACTTGCCCAACGGGCATATTGTGCCGGCTTTGCTCGCGGGTAATACCGTACTGTTCAAACCGAGCGAACTGACCCCGAAAGTGGCCGAGTTGACCGTGCAGTGCTGGGTCGAAGCCGGCCTGCCTGCGGGTGTCTTGAACCTGCTGCAAGGCGCGCGGGAGACCGGGATTGCCCTGGCCGCCAACCCGGGTATCGACGGTTTGTTTTTCACCGGCTCCAGCCGCACCGGCAACCATCTTCACCAGCAATTCGCCGGGCGTCCGGACAAGATCCTGGCGCTGGAAATGGGCGGCAACAACCCGCTGGTGGTCGATCAAGTGGCCGATGTCGATGCGGCGGTCTACACCATCATCCAGTCCGCTTTCATTTCGGCCGGCCAGCGCTGCACCTGCGCCCGGCGCCTGCTGGTGCCGGAAGGCGCCTGGGGTGATGCACTGCTGGCGCGCCTGGTGGCGGTCAGCGCGACGATTGCCGTGGGCGCGTTCGACCAGCAACCGCCGCCGTTCATGGGCTCGGTGATTTCCCTGGGCGCGGCCAAGGCTTTGATGGATGCCCAGGAGTTGATGCTGGCCAACGGCGCCGTGGCGCTGCTGGAAATGACCCAGCCCCAGGCGCAGGCAGCCTTGCTGACGCCTGGCATCATCGACGTGACTGCCGTGACCGAGCGTGAGGATGAAGAGCTGTTCGGCCCGTTGCTGCAAGTGATTCGCTACGCGGATTTCGAAGCGGCGATCCGCGAAGCCAACAACACCCAATACGGCCTGGCCGCAGGGTTGCTGTCGGATTCCGAGGCGCGCTACCAGCAGTTCTGGCTGCAAAGCCGTGCGGGTATCGTCAACTGGAACAAACAACTGACCGGCGCGGCGAGCACCGCGCCATTTGGTGGGGTAGGGGCGTCGGGCAATCATCGCGCCAGTGCCTACTACGCGGCGGATTATTGCGCGTACCCGGTGGCGTCGTTGGAGACCCCGAGTTTGGTGCTGCCAGCAACCCTCACCCCTGGCATTACGCTGATCTAAAAATGTGGGAGCGGGCTTGCTCGCGAATGCGGTCTGTCAGTTGATAGATTAGGTAACTGGTCCGCCGCCTTCGCGAGCAAGCCCGCTCCCACATTCGATCTGTGGTGTGATGAAGATTGTTTATAAAAACAGATGTTCGTGGAGCCTCGCCGATGAAATCCTGTGAAGTCAATTTTGACGGTCTCGTGGGGCCGACCCATAACTACGGCGGTTTGTCCTACGGCAACGTCGCGTCCCAGAGCAACAGCCAGCAATCCTCCAACCCCAAGGAAGCGGCGCTACAGGGTCTGGCGAAAATGAAGGCCCTGATGGACATGGGTTTTGTGCAAGGCGTGCTTGCACCCCAGGAGCGTCCGGATGTGGCCGCGCTGCGCCGCCTTGGCTTTGCCGGCAGCGATGCCCAGGTGATCCAGCAGGCGGCCAAGCACGCCATGCCGTTGCTGGTTGCCAGCTGTTCCGCATCGAGCATGTGGGTGGCCAACGCCGCCACGGTCAGCCCGAGCGCCGACACCGTTGACGGGCGCGTGCATTTCACCGCCGCCAACCTCAACTGCAAATACCACCGCAGCATCGAACACCCGACCACCAGCCGCGTGCTGGGGGCGATGTTTGCCGATCAGCAGCACTTCGCCCACCACGCCGCGTTGCCAGCGGTGGCGCAGTTCGGTGACGAAGGCGCGGCCAACCACACGCGTTTCTGCCGCGAATATGGCGAGGCCGGCGTGGAATTTTTCGTGTTTGGCCGCAGTGCGTTCGACACCCGCTACCCGGCGCCGCAAAAGTACCCGGCGCGCCAGACCCTCGAAGCGTCCCAGGCAGTTGCGCGCTTGCACGGCCTGCAGGATGACGGGGTGGTCTACGGCCAGCAGAACCCGGCGGTGATCGATGCCGGGGTGTTCCACAACGACGTGATCGCTGTGGGCAACGGTGAAGTGCTGTTCTATCACGAGGATGCGTTCCTCAATACCGAACAGATGCTCGCCGAGCTGCAGGCCAAGCTGGGCAAGGTTGGCGGTAACTTCCAGGCGATCTGCGTGCCCCGCGCCCTGGTCAGTGTCGAAGACGCCGTGCGCTCCTACCTGTTCAACAGCCAGTTGCTGAGTCGCGCCGACGGCTCGATGCTGCTGATCGTGCCCGAAGAGTGCCGCAACAACGAACGCGTCTGGCACTACCTGCAAAGCCTGACCAGTTCCGCCGGGCCAATCGGCGAAGTGAAAGTCTTCGACCTCAAGCAAAGCATGCAGAACGGCGGTGGCCCGGCCTGCCTGCGTTTGCGCGTGGCGTTGAAGGAGGCTGAACTGGCGGCGGTCAATCCAGGGGTTATCATGACTGCACCGCTGTATGAAACGCTGACCCAATGGGTCGACAAGCACTACCGCGACAGCTTGCGCGAAACCGACCTGGCTGACCCGCAGCTGCTGCTCGAGTGTCGCACGGCATTGGATGAACTGACGCAAATCCTTAAACTGGGCGCGGTATATCCTTTCCAGATCAATTAATGCCCCACGGCTGAGACCTATTTATGACCACCGATACCCTGAAGCTGATCCTTGAAGACACCGACGGCACCCAGCTGGAAACCTCCTGCACCCGCCTGGCCGTGGTGTGGCAGGGCAAGGAAATCTGGATCCAGCACGATGGCCGTGGCCAACTGCTGATCGGCGTGGATGTGGAAGAGGGTGATGCCGAATACGCCAACCTGCTGATGCGTCCCCTGGCTACCAACCTGATGAGCCTGCAGCTGGAAATGGAACCGGCCGACGTTGAAGGTGATGATGACGATCACGTCCACGGCCCAGGCTGCAACCACTAAGGAAGCTGCTCTATGCTCGCCCTCGGCAAACTGCTTGAACTGACCCTCGCCGGTCGTGAACCGGCGCAAAAAATTCAACTGACTGTCGACGGCGTGCAAATGCGCTGGCTCAGTGAGGGCGCGCTTGAGGTGCGGCCTCCTGAGGCACGGGACAATGGCGCGGATGTGCTGCTGTCGTCCGGCATCCATGGCAACGAAACCGCGCCGATCGAATTGGCCGACCGCTTGTTGCATGGCATCGCCCGTGGGGAGATCAAGCCCCGTACCCGTATTCTGTTCCTGTTCGGTAACCCCGAGGCCATGCGTCGCGGCGAGCGTTATCTGGAGCATGACATCAACCGGCTGTTCAACGGCCGCCACGAACAAAACATCGGCCCTGAAGCCATGCGCGCCGCCGAGCTTGAGCAATTGGCCCGCACCTTCTTCAGCGTGCCTGGCCGTTCGCGCCTGCATTACGACCTGCACACCGCGATTCGCGGCTCGAAGATCGAGCAGTTCGCGCTTTATCCTTTCAAAGAAGGGCGCCAGCACTCCCGCGCCGAACTGGCCCGCCTGCGCGCGGCCGGGATGGAAGCGGTGCTGTTGCAGAACAAGACCTCCATCACCTTCACCGCGTTTACCTACGAGCAGTTAGGTGCCGAGTCGTTCACCCTGGAACTGGGCAAGGCCCGCCCATTCGGACAGAACCAGGGGGTGGATGTATCGCGCCTGGAAACCCGCCTCAAGCAGATCATCGAAGGCAACGAGCCGGCCACCGAGAGCCTGGACGGCCTGAAGTTGTTCAGCGTGGCCCGGGAAGTCATCAAGCACAGCGATGCCTTCACCCTGCATTTGCCGGCGGACGTGGAGAATTTTTCGGAGTTGGAGAAGGGCTATCTGCTGGCCGAGGACATTGCCAAGACCCGCTGGGTGATCGAGGAGGAGGGCGCGCGCATCATCTTCCCTAATCCGAAGGTCAAGAATGGCTTGCGGGCGGGCATCCTGATTGTGCCGACCACGGACGCCGGCCTGGCCTGAACCCAAATGTGGGAGCGGGCTTGCTCGCGAAAGCGGTGGATCAGTCACCCAATGTATTGACTGATCCACCGCTTTCGCGAGCAAGCCCGCTCCCACAATTGGTTTTGCGGTACGGCTTAGACTGCTAAGGCACGTGGCTCATTGCGGCGGATGGCGCGAATCTTGTGCAGGGTATCGGCACAGGTTTGCGCGGCTTCCTTGCCCTTGTGCACAAAGTGCTCAAAGAAGAAGGTGTGATGTTCCTGGCCGGCATGGAAGTGGTGCGGCGTCAGGGACACCGAGAACACCGGCACTTCAGTTTCCAGCTGCACCTGCATCAGGCCGCTGACCACCGATTGCGCGACGAACTCATGGCGGTAGATCCCGCCGTCCACCACCAGGGCCGCGGCGACGATGCCGGCGTAGCGACCGGACTTGGCCAGCAGCTTGGCGTGCAGGGGCATTTCAAAGGCGCCGCCGACTTCAAAGAAATCGATATCCGACTCCTGGTAGCCCTGGGCGATCATTTCGGCGAGGAAGCCTTTACGGCTTTGATCAACAATATCTTTGTGCCAGCAAGCCTGGATAAACGCGACGCGCTCACCGTGATGGTTTTTGCTCTTGCTGTCGATTGCGGTGGGTTGCATGTTCTGACTCCTGTTTATGAAAAAAACAGGGCGTTATGAATCGAATGGGATTTAAGGGTACGGCCGAATCGATCATGCCAGGCATGACTTCTCGCACACGGCCCTTAGGCGCCAATCCCGTTCTCTCTTCATCCGGACTATGACCGTCGGCCCCGGGATCACACCGGGTCTGCTGACCTTGCCGCCGTCCTGCGTGAGCAGTTCGAGGCGCCAAGCGCTCGCGGGCTATGCGCATTGCGCGCAATTACCGCCGGTGGGGAATTACACCCCGCCCTGAGAACGTTGCCACCAGAACCCTGGCGGCGGAGAGTTTTTACCATACATTTCAAAAAACTGCATAGGGTGCTTGTTAATATCGACTATCGATAGGTTTTCAGGCCGTCTCCTACAAGGGTAGGGTTGATATTTGCCGGTGATACCCGCAGTAATCGGTTACAACAGGGAACTCCCCATACGCAGAGGCCAGCTTGATGTCTGTTATTGATCTTCGTAGTGACACCGTGACCCAACCCACTGCAGGCATGCGCGATGCCATGGCCAGCGCGCCGAGTGGCGATGATGTCTACGGTGAAGACCCCAGCGTCAACCACCTGGAGGCCGAACTGGCCAAGCGCCTGGGCTTTGCCGCCGCGCTGTTCGTGCCCACCGGGACCATGAGCAACCTGCTGGCGCTGATGGCTCACTGTGAGCGGGGCGAGGAATACATCGTCGGCCAGCAGGCCCACACCTACAAATACGAAGGCGGCGGCGCGGCGGTGTTGGGTTCGATCCAGCCGCAGCCCCTGGAAGTCCAGGCGGATGGTTCATTGGACCTGGCCCAGGTCGCAGAAGCGATCAAACCGGACGACTTCCACTTTGCCCGTACCCGGCTGCTGGCCCTGGAAAACACCATGCAGGGCAAAGTGCTGCCCATGAGCTACCTGGCTGGCGCACGCGCATTTACCCGTGAGCATGGCCTGGCCCTGCACCTGGACGGCGCGCGGCTGTACAACGCAGCGGTCAAGCTGGGTGTGGATGCGCGGGAGATTACCCAGCATTTCGATTCGGTCTCGGTATGCCTGTCCAAGGGCCTTGGCGCGCCGATTGGCTCGGTGCTGTGTGGCTCCAGTGCGTTGATCGCCAAGGCCCGTCGTTTGCGCAAGATGGTCGGTGGCGGCATGCGCCAGGCCGGTTCACTGGCGGCGGCGGGGCTGTATGCCCTGGACCATCAGGTGGCGCGCCTGGCTGAAGACCACGCCAATGCCCAGTGGCTGGGCGACGAACTGCGCAAGGCCGGTTATAGCGTGGAGCCGGTACAGACCAACATGGTCTACGTGCAGATCGGCGAGCGGGCCCAGGCCCTGAAGGCCTTCGCCGAGGATCGCGGGATCAAGTTGAGCGCCGCTGCGCGCTTGCGCATGGTCACGCACCTGGACGTCAGTCGGGCACAGATCGAACAAGTGTTGGCAACATTTGTCGAGTTTTCCCGGAAATGACAGTGCAGACCGTCTAATTGACTGTTTCTATCGTATAAACACGCTGTACCACCGGCAAAGGGCCGATATAATGCGGCCCTTTGCCGTCGCTCCGTCTGATGATGTTGCGCACTGGCCTTTGGCCGCAGCCTCCGTGGAAGAACCTAATGAAAAGCGCAGAAATCCGTGAAGCCTTCCTTCGCTTCTTCGAAGAGCAAGGTCACACCCGTGTCTCCTCCAGCTCTTTGATCCCAGGCAATGACCCAACCCTGCTGTTCACCAACGCGGGGATGAACCAGTTCAAGGACTGCTTCCTGGGCCAGGAAAAACGCGCCTACACCCGTGCTGTCAGCAGCCAGAAGTGCGTGCGCGCCGGTGGTAAGCACAACGACCTGGAAAACGTCGGCTACACCGCCCGTCACCACACCTTTTTCGAAATGCTCGGCAACTTCAGCTTTGGCGATTATTTCAAGCAAGATGCGATCAACTTCGCCTGGACCTTCCTCACTGGCGTGCTGAAACTGCCGAAGGAAAAACTCTGGGTCACCGTCTACGCCAGCGATGACGAGGCCTACGACATCTGGACCAAGGAAGTCGGCGTGCCGGCCGAGCGCATGGTGCGTATCGGCGACAACAAAGGCGCCCCGTACGCCTCCGACAACTTCTGGACCATGGGCGATACCGGCCCGTGTGGCCCGTGCACCGAGATCTTCTACGACCACGGCGCCGATATCTGGGGTGGCCCGCCGGGCTCGCCAGAAGAAGACGGCGACCGCTACATCGAGATCTGGAACAACGTGTTCATGCAGTTCAACCGCACCGCCGATGGCGTGTTGCATCCGTTGCCAGCGCCGTCGGTGGATACCGGCATGGGCCTGGAGCGGATCAGTGCGGTGATGCAGCACGTGCACTCCAACTACGAAATCGACCTGTTCCAAAGCCTGCTGGCGGCGGCGGCCAAGGCCATCGGCTGCGCCAACGACGACCAGGCATCGCTCAAGGTGGTGGCTGACCACATCCGTTCCTGCGGCTTCCTGATTGCCGATGGCGTGCTGCCGTCCAACGAAGGCCGTGGCTACGTGCTGCGTCGCATCATTCGTCGCGCCTGCCGTCACGGCAACAAGCTGGGCGCCAGCGGCAGCTTCTTCTACCAGATCGTCGCGGCCCTGGTGGCCGAGATGGGCCAGGCGTTCCCCGAGCTTGCGCAGAACCAGGCGCATATTGAACGTGTGCTCAAGGCTGAAGAAGAGCAGTTCGCCAAGACCCTGGAGCAGGGCCTGAAAATCCTCGAGCAAGACCTCGCCGAGTTGAAAGGCGACGTGGTGCCGGGTGATGTGGTGTTCAAGCTCTACGACACCTACGGCTTTCCGATGGACCTGACCGGCGATATCGCCCGCGAGCGCAACCTGACCCTCGACGAGGCCGGTTTCGAGCGCGAGATGGAAGCCCAGCGCGTGCGTGCTCGTTCGGCCAGTTCCTTCGGCATGGACTACAACAGCCTGGTCAAGGTTGACGTGGCCACCGAATTTACCGGCTACACCGCCACCAACGGCTCGGCCAAGGTGATTGCCCTCTATAAAGATGGCCAATCGGTTGACGTCTTGAATGAAGGCGATGAAGGCGTGGTGATCCTCGATCAGACGCCGTTCTACGCTGAATCCGGTGGCCAGATTGGCGACTGTGGTGTGCTCAAGGCAGCCTCCGGTCGTTTTGATGTGCGTGACACCACCAAGACCGGCGGCGCATTCCTGCACCACGGTGTGCTGGCGTCGGGCAGCCTGGTCGTGGGCGCGCCAGTGGAAACCCAGGTGGACGCCGACGTGCGCCACGCCACTGCGCTGAACCACTCGGCCACCCACTTGCTGCACGCCGCACTGCGCCAGGTATTGGGCGAGCACGTTCAGCAGAAGGGTTCGTTGGTCGATAGCCAGCGCCTGCGTTTCGACTTCAGCCACTTCGAAGCGATCAAGCCTGAGCAGATCAAGGCCCTGGAAGATATCGTCAACGCCGAAGTGCGCAAGAACACCCCGGTGGAAACCGAAGAAACCGACATCGAGACCGCCAAGGCCAAAGGCGCCATGGCGCTGTTCGGCGAGAAATACGGCGACAACGTACGCGTACTGAG
The DNA here is from genome assembly GCF_012985695.1 of Pseudomonas sp. WS 5027. Classification (NCBI taxonomy): domain Bacteria; kingdom Pseudomonadati; phylum Pseudomonadota; class Gammaproteobacteria; order Pseudomonadales; family Pseudomonadaceae; genus Pseudomonas; species Pseudomonas sp. WS 5027. The sequence goes on from NZ_JAAQWU010000018.1 coordinate 121,785, forward strand.
CATGGGTGGTAGCTTCTCCGTGGAGCTGTGCGGTGGTATCCATGCCAAGCGCACCGGCGACATCGGCCTGCTGAAAATCATCAGCGAAGGCGGTGTGGCTTCCGGTGTACGGCGTATCGAGGCAGTGACTGGTGCTGCGGCCCTGGCCTATCTCAATGCGGCCGAAGAGCAACTCAAGGAAGCGGCGACCCTGGTCAAGGGCAGCCGTGACAACCTGATCGACAAGCTCTCTGCCGTACTGGAGCGCAACCGCCTGCTGGAGAAACAGCTGGAGCAGTTGCAAGCCAAGGCGGCCAGCGCGGCGGGCGACGACTTGTCGGCCTCGGCGCTGGACATCAAGGGCGTGAAGGTTTTGGCCGCACGCCTGGACGGTCAGGACGGCAAGGCGCTGTTGGCCTTGGTCGATCAGTTGAAGAACAAGCTCGGCCGCGCAGTGATCCTGCTCGGCAGTGTCCATGAGGAAAAGGTCGTATTGGTTGCCGGTGTAACCAAGGACCTGACTGGCCAACTCAAGGCCGGTGATTTGATGAAGCAAGCTGCTGCGGCAGTGGGCGGTAAGGGCGGCGGTCGTCCGGACATGGCGCAAGGCGGTGGTGTAGACGCTGGAGCCCTGGACGCGGCCCTGGCCCTGACCGTGCCATTTGTCGAGGCCGGTATTTAAGGCGCTGTCGGCGGGCCTATGATCTAGTCATGGGCTTGCCTAGGTACTGGAAGATTTGTTTATTGGGCGCTCCTTTACGGGCTGAGGCGGCTTAGAAATGGCTTTGATCGTACAGAAATTTGGAGGCACCTCGGTCGGCTCTGTCGAAAGAATCGAGCAGGTCGCCGACAAGGTTAAGAAATTCCGCGATGCCGGCGACGACCTGGTTGTGGTGCTGTCGGCCATGAGCGGCGAGACCAATCGCCTGATCGACCTGGCCAAGCAAATCAGTGGTGATCAGGCTCCGCTGGCGCGTGAGCTGGATGTGATCGTGTCTACGGGCGAGCAGGTGACCATTGCCCTGTTGGCCATGGCGTTGAACAAGCGTGGCGTGCCGGCGGTGTCCTACACTGGCACCCAGGTACGGATCCTGACAGACAGCGCGCATACCAAGGCGCGCATCCTGCAGATCGATGACCAGAAGATTCGTGGTGACCTGAAGGCCGGTCGCGTAGTGGTTGTCGCCGGTTTCCAGGGCGTTGACGAGCACGGCAATATCACGACCTTGGGCCGTGGTGGCTCCGACACTACCGGTGTGGCGCTGGCGGCAGCTCTGAAGGCTGACGAATGCCAGATCTATACCGATGTGGATGGCGTCTACACCACCGATCCGCGCGTGGTGTCCGTGGCGCAGCGCCTGGACAAGATCACCTTCGAAGAGATGCTGGAAATGGCCAGCCTCGGTTCCAAGGTCCTGCAGATCCGTGCGGTGGAGTTCGCCGGCAAGTACAACGTACCGCTGCGCGTATTGCACAGCTTTAAAGAGGGTCCGGGCACCCTCATTACTATTGATGAAGAGGAATCCATGGAACAGCCGATCATTTCCGGCATCGCCTTTAATCGCGATGAAGCCAAGCTGACCATCCGTGGCGTGCCAGACACCCCGGGCGTGGCGTTCAAGATTCTCGGGCCGATCAGCGGCGCGAATATTGAAGTCGACATGATCGTGCAGAACGTTGCGCACGATAACACCACCGACTTCACCTTCACCGTGCACCGCAACGAGTACGACGCGGCCGAACGTATCCTGCAGAACACTGCCAAGGAGATCGGCGCCCGTGAAGTGGTGGGTGATACCAAGATCGCCAAGGTGTCGATCGTGGGTGTGGGCATGCGCTCCCATGCGGGTGTTGCCAGCCGCATGTTCGAGTCCCTGGCCAAGGAAACCATCAATATCCAGATGATCTCCACCTCGGAGATCAAGGTGTCGGTGGTGATTGAAGAGAAGTACCTGGAGCTGGCTGTGCGTGCATTGCACACTGCTTTTGAACTGGATGCGCCGGCTCGACAGGGCGAGTAACGCGTTGCCAGGAAGGCGCGGTTGATCCGCGCCTTTCTTTTTTGTCGGGTGAGGGTGCAGGCCTGTTCTTTTGCCCGTGCTCGACAATACTTAGGCATGTTGGCTCATAGCCGCTGGGTTATGGGGCCAAGGCTTTTTTTGCAGACTGTTGTTCCCGAAATGAAATGCGTGAGGAGAAAGGTATGCTGATTCTGACTCGTCGATGCGCAGAAAGCCTGATTATTGGTGATGGAGAAATCACCGTGACCGTGCTTGGCGTCAAAGGCAATCAAGTGCGGATTGGGGTCAATGCCCCCAAAGAGGTGGCCGTCCACCGTGAGGAAATCTACCTGCGGATCAAGAAAGAGAAGGACGACGAACCAAGCCATTAATTTTTATCGTTTTTTATGTTTGCAAACGGGGATGAAGCTGGTTAATATACGCCCCGTGTTGCGGAGAGCTGGCCGAGTGGCCGAAGGCGCTCCCCTGCTAAGGGAGTACACCTCAAAAGGGTGTCGGGGGTTCGAATCCCCCGTTCTCCGCCATTATTTGCTTAGTACGTTGCAGTCTGGTTTTTTCGCTAAGTTGTTGAAATTAAACGAAAAAATAGCTTTACATAGAGATTGAACGGCCTATAATGCGCGGCAACAAATGCACTCGTAGCTCAGCTGGATAGAGTACTCGGCTACGAACCGAGCGGTCACAGGTTCGAATCCTGTCGAGTGCACCATTTAAGAGTTAGTTGCAGTAATGCAGGTGACTTGGCTCCAACCAGTTGTGATCTGGTATAAAACCACAATCTGCACTCGTAGCTCAGCTGGATAGAGTACTCGGCTACGAACCGAGCGGTCACAGGTTCGAATCCTGTCGAGTGCACCATACAAACAAAAAGCCCGCCTAGTGCGGGCTTTTTGCCGTCTGGGGGTTTTATTTTTCTGCTACGGGCCGAGTATTTTTTGTAGGGCTTATCTCGGCTGGGCATGTTTTTCTGTCGCCCATGTGTTTTCTTTTCTGTCGAGGTCGTCGCAGTTTCATGCGTGCGGCCAATACTCAGCTTTATGGCGCAAGCGCTTGTTCTTTCCAGTTTTTTAACGTTTAAAGCGCGCGCAGCGTGTATCATTGCGCCCGTCAGCCCCGCCGGGGCTTGTGGAATACCTCCATGGACTTACCCAGTAGTTACTCAGTACCCCGTTTTACCAATCATGAATTGACTGATTGATCCTTCCGGCGTGCCCCGCTGCTGGGAGTGGAGTTCGCCTATGACCGAAGTAGAAGTAAAGAAAACACAAGAAAGCCTGCAGGACCGCCTGGCGCAAGTCGTCGAGCTGCTCCATCGCCAGCGTGTGGTCGAAGATCTGACCCACCGGCAGGAAGGCCCTCATCAAGATCGGGTCGAGAACCTGGTCCACCGGCAGAATCTCGTCGAATTGCAGCGCAAGCTCGATGACCTGCACTCTGCCGACGTTGCCTACATCCTTGAAGCCCTGCCGTTGGACGATCGTCTGACGCTCTGGCAGTTGGTCAAGGCTGATCGCGATGGCGACATCCTTCTTGAAGTATCCGACTCGGTGCGTGAAACCCTGATCGCCGACATGGACGATCACGAGCTCCTGGCCGCTGCCAAGGAGATGGACGCCGACGAGCTGGCCGACCTGGCCCCGGAACTGCCCCGTGATGTTGTCCATGAGCTGATGGAGACCCTCGACGGTCAGCAGCGTGAGCGCGTGCGCTCCGCGTTGTCCTATGACGAGGAGCAGGTCGGGGCGTTGATGGACTTTGAGATGGTGACCATCCGCGAGGATGTCAGTCTGGAAGTGGTCCTGCGTTACCTACGGCGCCTCAAGGAGCTGCCGGGGCATACCGATAAGTTGTTTGTGGTCGATTACGAGGGCATCCTCAAGGGCGTGCTGCCGATCAAGCGCCTGCTGGTCAACGATCCAGACAAGCAGGTGGCCGAGGTCATGGCCAGCGACCCGGTAAGTTTTCATCCAGATGAAGATGCCTACGATGCCGCCCAGGCATTCGAGCGTTATGACTTGATCTCGGCTCCGGTGGTCGACAAGAACGGCAAGCTTATCGGTCGTTTGACCATCGACGAAATGGTCGACCTGATCCGTGAGGAAAGCGAAAACGAAGTCCTCAACATGGCGGGCCTGCGTGAAGAGGAAGATATTTTTGCGTCGGTCTGGCGGTCCCTGAGCAACCGTTGGGCGTGGCTGGCAGTCAACCTGATTACTGCGTTCATTGCCTCGCGGGTGATTGGCCTGTTTGAAGGCTCTATCGAGAAGCTAGTGGCGCTGGCGGCGCTGATGCCTATCGTGGCCGGTATTGGTGGCAACTCGGGTAACCAGACCATCACCATGATCGTGCGCGCGATGGCCCTGGATCAGGTGAGTACGGGCAATACTTCGCGCCTGATGCGCAAGGAATTGGCGGTGGGCCTGATCAATGGCTTGGTGTGGGGCGGTGTGATTGGCGTGGTGGCCTATCTGCTGTATGGCAGCTGGTCCCTGGGGGTGGTCATGACTGCGGCCATGACCCTCAACCTGTTGCTGGCGGCATTGATGGGAGTATTGATCCCCATGACCCTGGCGCGTCTTGGGCGCGACCCAGCGATGGGGGCGAGTGTGATGATCACCGCTATGACCGACAGTGGTGGCTTCTTCATCTTCCTGGGCTTGGCTACCATCTTCCTGCTCTGACCCGCAGCTCGCTCCCACTTCTGTAGGAGCGAGCTTGCTCGCGAAAATCGTTAACGATAACGCGGGCTACCAATGGAAAATCGGTCCCCTTGGTTTTTTGCGAGTCTCCCCTAAATTCCAGGCAAAAAAAAGCCAGCGCAAGGCTGGCTTCAGCTTTCAGTTGCCGATTATTCGGCTTCTGCGGCTGCCTCAACGTCGTGGGCAATCAGCGATACGAGCGCATTTTGCTGACGGTGGGACAGTTGGCGAAACCGCTGTAGCAGCTCGCGTTCGTGCAGTGACAGCTCCGGGCTGTCCATACGCATGCTCAGTTCGTCACCTAGCGCGCCTTCCTGAATAAGGCTTTGCTCCATGCGCGCGATGATTTCAGAGTTCATGCTGCGGTGATGATTGCGAGCCACCTCGGCAATGCGTTCCCGCATTCCGTCTGGCAGACGTACGACGAACTTGTCAGCCGTACGGCTGGAATAAATTGCCTGTTTCAATGGGCGCATATATTTAACCGGTTAGTTCAGGGGAGCGGTTTTTGGGATTGGCCGCAACATGTGTGTTAGGACAAGGCTTGCGGACAAATGTTCAACCTGAATTGCAAAGAGGCCGCATCATGCCTTAAATTTGACAGTTCCTTGGCGTCAATTCTGTGACAAATATTGAACTGCCTACAGGCTTTATGCCAGTACTCATTTTCAAATTTGCGGACTGGTTGGAAAACTTTTCTACGCAGTAAACGCGGCGCAGGCTCTCGACGCGAGAGGGTTTTCGGGCGCACATCCTATAGCAATATGGCCTTTTGCCCTTAATTTTAAGACTAGTGGCAAATGGCCGATTTGCGCGCCCAGGCGACATAAGGTCGGGCGGTAGGCGAGGGTTGGAGCGGGGGGGGGGGAATCGGCTATTCAGCGCAGGACTGGGTCGAATTTGAAGCGGCGCCCGACAATCGCGGTAATTACCCAGGCGCTGGCGGAAATGGCGCAGGCGCTCAGAGAAAGGATCTGCCAATAATTCGACGTTGCGTTGAGCCCCAGGATGCCGGTGGCGATTGTCAGGAAAAGAAACAACCAGGTGGTCTTGGTCATGATCGGCTCGCTTAGAAAATCCAGTGTTCAGAAGTGCTGACGGTCTGTGCGTCTTGTGCCAGTTGGACAGAGGGTTGACCGTTGGCTGTCATCACCGCCAATTGTGCTCGTTGCTGGGTCTGATGGCTGCCTGTGTGGCTGAGTTGTGCCGCATCGCTGTCGCTACTGTTCTGGAATTGGAACATCACTAAGACGGCCAGGGCCAGTGCATTCAGAAGCAGGAGGGTGCTGTTCATGGGTGTTTCCCCGTGTTCACGTTCACGTGCAGGACAGATTGATAAGGGTAAAGAGTGCAGTCATCGTGCCAGTTGCAATATCGATAAAATTCCTTTTAAAACAATAAGTTATGATGATCTCAAAAGTATGGCTCGTTGCAAGATGCAATGATGGCCTTTCGTGCTAATGCATTTTGCACGATAGGAATTGGCAGCCTTGCAGGCATGGGCCGCTCACGGGTCGGGAGTGGTAGCGGCTTACACCTAAAAAGGTGACGGACGACATGACAAAACTCACCTTGGCCGTTAACATGCACGCCGTCTGTCGCAGTGCAATTTGGCTCTGCGCCTGTCATTAGTCCCAGTAGCTCAATTGGATAGAGCATCCCCCTCCTAAGGGGAAGGTTGGCCGTTCGAACCGGCCCTGGGACACCATTTGCAGTCCCGCCGCCTACCCGGCCGTGACGTGAAAAAAACCCGACCAGATCGCTCTGGCGGGTTTTTTTTATGGGGGCCTGTTTTCTTGGCCGTTTGGCCAGTGCCTTTGGGCGGGTTGGCGAGATATATTGTCAAAACCTTGTACCTCGTCCCCTGTCTGGGTACGTCTGACACGTAGCTGAACAGCGAAGGAACTGTTGGGTGTCGAGTTCATCGAAGGCTGCATGCTTCGACGATCTCGAGATTGTCTCGTTTGCCGGATCAAAATACCCCCGGGTGCCTTTGTAGTTGGGTACCTGGGTTTAACGACGCTTCGCCCTCAGGCTAGTGTGAATAGCCTGACACCCACTGCAAGGAGCCGCTCGGACCGCCGATGCGCCAGATCTGGAAATCTTTTCGAGCCCTTTATTTTGCCTCCTTGATGATGCTGATCGGCTCCGGCCTGCTCAGTACTTACCTGGCCTTGCGCCTGGCGGCGGATAACGTCGACAGCCTGTGGGTCGGTGCGCTGATGGCCGCCAACTATTTTGGCTTGGTGCTGGGCGGCAAGATCGGGCATCGCCTGATCGCCCGGGTGGGTCATATACGCGCCTATGCTACCTGTGCCGGGATTGTCGGCGCGGCGGTGCTGGGTCATGGTCTGGTGGATTGGCTGCCGGCCTGGATTGTCCTGCGGATAATTGTCGGCCTGGGCATGATGTGCCAGTACATGGTCATCGAGAGCTGGCTCAACGAACAGGCGGATGCCAAGCAGCGGGGCGTGGTGTTCAGCGGTTATATGATCGCCTCGTACCTGGGCCTGGTGCTGGGCCAGTTGATTTTGGTCATGCACCCTCAGTTGGGGCTTGAGCTGCTGATGCTGGTGGCATTGTGTTTTGCCCTGTGTCTGGTGCCGGTCGCCATGACCCGGCGTATTCACCCTGCGCCTTTGCATCCGGCGCCCATGGAGCCGCGCTTTTTTATCCAGCGCGTGCCGCAGTCCCTGAGTACGGTCTTGGGGGCCGGCCTGATCGTCGGTTCCTTCTACGGCTTGGCGCCACTGTATGCAGCCCAGCAGGGGCTGAGTACCGAGCAGGTCGGTCTGTTCATGGGTAGCTGCATTTTTGCCGGCCTGTTGGTGCAATGGCCGTTGGGCTGGCTATCGGATCGCTATGATCGTGCGTTGCTGATTCGCTGTTTCGCCCTGTGCCTGGCGGTGGCTGCATTGCCGCTGGCGATCATGACTCATGTGCCGCTGGAAGTGCTGTTTGTGGTCGGCTTCCTGTGTTCATTGGTGCAGTTCTGCCTTTATCCGCTGGCCGTGGCGTTTTCCAATGACCATGTCGAAGGTGATCGTAGGGTGTCCCTCACGGCGATGTTGCTGGTGACCTATGGGGTGGGCGCGAGTATCGGGCCGTTGCTGGCAGGTGTGGTCATGAAGCTGTTTGGCAACCAGATGCTCTATGCGTTCTTCAGCTTGTGCGCGTTGATCCTGGTCTGGCGCATTCGACCCAAGGCTGTGACCAACCTGCATCAGGTGGACGACGCGCCGCTGCATCACGTGGCAATGCCCGACAGCATGTCCAGTTCACCCTTGGTGGCAGCCCTCGATCCGCGTGTAGATGAGCAGGTGGTCCAGGACCAGATGCAAACTGCCGCGCCTGAGCCTGGGCCCGATGCAGAGCCCGAGGTGGAGTTCGGTGGGGAGCCGCAACCCGAGCCCGAGCCACCGGAACATCCCGATCCGGATGATCACCCGCACGACCTGAGCCGGGCCCGTCCCTGAAGCATAAAAAAACGGGCAGTTCCCAAAGGAACTGCCCGTTTTTTTATGCCTGTGGTTCGACGTTTACACGTCATCATCTTTATCGAACCGTCGCGCCTCGCGCTGCAGTTGGTAGACAAAACGCTCGACCTGGCGCTGCACCAGACCGCTCATATTGTGGAAGCGCACGCCGGCAAAGGTGGTGTTGATCCTTTCTTCAAAGTGCAGGTAACGCAACTCCACTGCCGTGGTCATGCTGCCAAAGGGCAGGGCGGCGATGAAGCGGTCGTAGACTTGCCCCAGTTGCAGGCGCTCGGAGATGTCACCTTCAAAGCGCAGCTTGCAGCCGGTGGCGGAGATATCCAGCAACTTGCCGCTGATGGGCGCCTTGAGTTTCTCGCCGCCCAATTCGATATTTACCAGTTGCGCCAGTTTCAATGCTGCGCGAAAGGCATTGCGCCGCTGATGGTAGATCACTTCTTCCGGCAGGCTGCCCTTGTAGATGCGGTGGCCGTCCTTTGCGCCAATGGTCAAAGTACCATTGCTCTCCCAGGCCACGCGCACGCCCTCATGAAAGCCTTCGATACGAAACGCTTCGCCATTCTCCAGGTAGCGCTCGCCGTCCCGGGGGACCATCTCGTCCAGGCTCAGGGTCTTGCTATCCTTGTCGACCTCCACCAGGTAGCTCTGGAAGCGCTGGTTGCGTTCGTGGAAGGTGATGATCAGCGGGTCGTGGCTCTCTTGCAGCAGCCGCAGGGTGCTGGCAATTTCCAGAGGAGTGGTGAGGACCTTGGGTGGCTGCGGAGCATCTTCCGCGCTAAGGGTGTTGAACACGGTTCTTCCATCTCCAGACAAAATACGACTACACGCAAGAACCGGCATTTTGCCAGCATGTGGCGTGCCTTGATAGGGCGCGCGATAAACCGGCGTCAGGCTTGGCTGAGGGTGCTGGGCTTGACCAGCCGTGAGGTGGAGCCTTGGGCGTTATACAGTGCTGGAGGTTCGCCACCATGCAGGATGCGCAACTGGTTGGCGGTGGTGGCTTGCTGCAGTTGGATCGACTGGCCATTGAGTACATTGGCCTCTTGGCAGTTGATCAACAACTGATTGAGTGCTGAGCTCTGGGCCAGCAACTGGTCGCCGACCGACGAATGGCTGGCCAGCTGTTCCAGGCCGCTGTGGTCAGCGGGCAGGCCCAGGCTGAGCAGGATCTGGCTGCGTTTCTGGCCGTGTTGTTCGAGCAGGATGATCAGCGATTGCTTGCGTGCCAGGATATCTTCCAGCAGGCGCATATCGCGGCCATAGAGGGCCACGAATTCTTCTTGAAGCAGCTCCAGCAGGTGTTGCGCGGGAGCCAGGTCTTCATTGATCAGTTGCAGCAGATTTTCGTCGTGCATGGCTGGCCTTGGGGTTTAAGCGTCCAAAAGCCTGGCGCAGGCCTTTGCCTAGCGCTCGGCTTTGATGATTTTGCCGGCTAAACGGTCGTTGTCGATCTGATAGCTGCCATCGGCAATCGCCTGTTTCAACTCGGCCACGCGGGCTTTATTGACAACCGGCTGATCGCGCAGCGAGTCCGTGATCTTCTGCAACTGTTGAGCCTCGTTGCTCAAATGTACCGATTCGCCACTTTGGGTCGAAGCGGTTTGTTCTGCCTTGGCGGGCAGTGCCGGGGCCTTGGCTTCAACGCTGTCTTTGGCCGCGTTGGTACGCGTGCCGCCGGGCGTTGCCTGGGCGCTGTTCAATCGGCTGAAATCAATGACCATGTTAAAAAACCTCTGGGTATTTGGACGCTTGCCATGTTTTCGGCCATACCCGGACAAACTTTAGGCTCGATCGACAATAAACCTGTACACAGCGAGAACATGGGCACAGTGTAGGAAAAGCCAGCCTCCCACGCCAGTGATCTATAACGCCACCTCCACCTGGCCAGGGGCCGTTACCCGCGCCTTGATCACACGCTTGGAGTTGAGGTTCTTCACGCGAATCTGTTCGCTCATCCCGCCGTTGGCCAGCGCTTCCCCCGGCATTTTCACGTTCAGGCCGCCGCTGCTGGCGGATATCACCACCTGGTCGCCCTTGCGCACCACTTCTGCCTGTTCCAGGTGAACCAGGGTAATGACCTGGTCGGTGACCATTGGTCGGGTCAGTTTCTGCCCGACGGCCTGGTCCACGGAGGTGAGATAGCCCTGACTAATCTGGCTGATATCCCGTTCACGCAGCGCAACGTCTTCAAAGCCGATGATGCCGGTACGCTTGAGCGGGCGAGTGACGGTCACTACGTCACGAAACAGACGGACCTGGGCCGGCACGAACACGGTCCAGGGCGAGCTGCCGTCGCAGCGCACGCGCACGGTCACACGGCCGATGGGCTGGGCGGGGCTTTCCAGGGAACCTGTCAATTCCTTGTCGCACATGGGCATGCGCAAACGCGGGTCCAACTGGTTGACCTGGATTTCATAACGGCCCGGTGTCTGGGTGGTTGCCAGATAATCTTCTACAGTGAACTCAAGAAAGCCTTGAGTGACGCCGATAAGTAGATCAGGCAAGGTGACGTTGTCGGCACGGGCCTGGTGGCCTGCGCCCAAGGCAAGCAAAGCCATCCAGGCGCAGAGCAATCTGCGGTACTGTGGCGAGCGAAGGCGTCGGGAAACTGTCGTTTTGATGTCCATGGCCAATAAAAAGCAAAGCGCGTGCCGTTTCGTGTTGGGCACGCGTCGTACCCGTAAGTTTTGTAGCGTAGGAGTCTGGGCATGGCGGGTGTAATGGATTCAGTGAACCAGCGCACACAGCTGGTAGGGCAGAATCGCCTGGAGTTGTTGCTGTTTCGACTCGATGGCAAGCAGCTATATGGCATCAACGTCTTCAAGGTGCGGGAGGTGCTGCAATGTCCCAAGCTCACCATAATGCCCAAGTCCAACCCGGTGGTGTGTGGCGTGGCCAACATCCGTGGCTCGACGATTCCGATTCTTGACCTGGCGATGGCCACCGGTTCTGCTGGTTTGCAGGATCGCGAGAGCCCGTTTGTGATCATCACCGAGTACAACACCAAGACCCAGGGTTTCCTGGTGCGCTCGGTGGAACGTATCGTTAACATGAACTGGGAAGAGATCCATCCACCACCCAAGGGCACCGGGCGTGATCACTACCTCACGGCAGTGACGCGGGTCGATAACCAGTTGGTGGAAATCATCGACGTGGAGAAGATCCTCGCGGAGGTGGCGCCGACTTCGGAGCATATTTCGGTGGGTGTGGTGGATGAACAGACCCAGCAGAAGGCCGTGTCCCTGCGGGTGTTGACGGTGGATGACTCCTCTGTGGCACGCAAGCAGGTGTCCCGTTGCCTGCAGACCGTTGGTGTCGAAGTGGTGGCACTCAATGACGGCCGCCAGGCCCTGGACTATCTGCGCAAGCTGGTGGACGAAGGCAAGAAGCCGGAAGAAGAGTTCTTGATGATGATTTCCGACATCGAGATGCCGGAAATGGACGGCTACACCCTCACGGCCGAGATACGCAACGACCCACGCATGCAAAAATTGCATATCATCCTGCATACTTCATTGTCCGGTGTATTCAACCAGGCAATGGTCAAGAAGGTCGGTGCCGATGACTTCCTGGCCAAATTCCGTCCTGATGACCTGGCTTCCCGGGTCGTCGAACGGATCAAATCTGCAGATCACGGCTAGGGGCTTTCTCCCTGGCGGTCACACGAGTTAAGAGGCGGTTTCATTGTCTACGGGTAATTTGGATTTCGAACAGTTCCGGGTATTCCTGGAAAAAGCCTGTGGCATATTGCTCGGTGAAAACAAGCAATACCTGGTATCAAGCCGCCTCAACAAATTGATGGAACAGCAGGGCATCAAGTCCCTGGGCGAGTTGGTGCAGCGCATCCAGGGCCAACCGCGCAGCGGGCTCAAGGAGATGGTGGTCGATGCCATGACCACCAACGAAACCCTGTGGTTTCGTGATACCTACCCCTTTGAGGTGCTCAAGAACAAGGTACTGCCCGAGGCCATCAAAGCCAGTCCAGGCCAGCGCTTGCGCATCTGGTCGGCGGCGTGTTCATCGGGGCAGGAACCCTATTCGCTGTCGATGTCCATCGATGAGTTCGAGCGGACCAACATGGGCCAGTTGAAGGCAGGGGTGCAAATTGTTGCCACTGACTTGTCCGGCACCATGCTGACCAACTGCAAGACCGGCGAATACGACAGCCTGGCCCTGGGGCGCGGTCTGTCCCAGGAGCGCTTGCAGCGCTACTTCGACCCCAAGGGTGCCGGGCGCTGGGCGGTCAAGGCGCCGATCAAGAGCCGGGTGGAGTTCCGCTCGTTCAACCTGCTGGACAGCTACGCCAGCCTCGGCAAGTTCGATATCGTGTTTTGTCGCAACGTATTGATCTACTTCTCGGCTGAAGTGAAGAAGGACATCCTGTTGCGCATCCACGGCACGCTCAAGCGCGGTGGCTATCTGTTTCTCGGTGCATCCGAGGCGCTGAACGGCTTGCCGGATCATTACCAGATGGTGCAGTGCAGCCCGGGCATTATCTACCAGGCTAAATAACCCCCCCTCCCACATTTGTTTGTGTCACACCTTGGATAGCGGCAACTGCCCATTGCCGCTTTCCTGACGTTTCGCGGAAAGCGCTTGCCGCTTTTCCGGCATTGCCACCGGCAATATCTCCCTAACCCCTTGATTTATTGGACCTGAAAAACCTGGCATGGCGCTTGCTATATCCCTGTTACGAAAAGCAGGTCAGCCCCTAAAGGTTTCCGCCATGAGCATCAGCTTCGATAAAGCGCTCGGTATCCACGAACAAGCCCTGGGCTTCCGCGCCCAGCGTGCCGAAGTCCTGGCTAACAACATCGCCAACGCCGACACCCCGAACTACAAGGCTCGGGACCTGGACTTTGCCGCCGTGCTCGCCGCACAGAGCGACAAGACCAAGAACGGCTCCTTCGCTTTGAACATGACCAATAACCGTCATATCGAAGCGCAGGGCCTGAGCAGTGGCGATGAGTCGCTGATGTATCGCACGCCGATGCAGCCGTCGATCGACCAGAACACCGTCGACGCGCAGTTGGAACAATCGAACTACGCCGAGAACTCGGTGAACTTCCAGGCCAGCTTCACCCTGCTCAACAGCAAATTCAAAGGGCTGATGTCAGCCCTGCGCGGAGAGTAAGCCATGTCTCTATCCAGTGTTTTCAATATTGCCGGTAGTGGCATGAGCGCCCAGACCACGCGTCTGAACACGGTCGCCAGTAACATTGCCAACGCCGAGACGGTGTCGTCGAGTATCGACCAGACCTACCGCGCACGGCACCCGGTGTTTGCCACCATGTTCCAGGCCGGTCAGAACGGCGGCAGCGACTCGTTGTTCCAGAGCCAGGATGCTGCCGGCCAGGGCGTCCAGGTGTTGGGTGTGGTCGAAGACCAGAGCAACCTTGACGCGCGCTACGAACCCAATCATCCCGCCGCGAACGAAAAGGGCTACGTGTACTACCCCAACGTCAACGTGGTCGAGGAAATGGCCGACATGATTTCCGCCAGCCGCTCGTTCCAGACCAACGCGGAAATGATGAACACCGCCAAAGCCATGATGCAGAAGGTCCTGACCCTCGGTCAGTGATAAGGGGCGCTAAAGAATGTCCGTCACTAACGATGTGTCGAGTCAATCGACGATCCAGAGCCTGTTCGACTCCAAGGTCAAGGATGCCAAGTCCAGCCAGGGCAACCTGGCCGATACCGCCAAGGCGGCCTCGGGCAACCAGTCCCTGGGCAAGGATGCATTCCTGCAACTGCTGGTCACTCAGTTGAAGAACCAGAACCCGCTGTCGCCCCAGGACAACGGCGCGTTCGTGGCGCAACTGGCGCAGTTCAGCAGCCTGGAAGGCATCAACACCTTGAACGACTCGGTGAACACCATCACCGGCAACTACAAGTCGTCGCAGGCGCTGCAAGCCTCGTCGCTGGTGGGGCGCTCGGTGATTATCGAAACCAACAAGGCCATGGTCGACACCAGCAAGAGCTTTACCGGTTCGGTCGCCGTGGGTTCGTCGGTGGGCAACGTCACCGTCAAGGTCACCGACAAGGACGGCAATCTGGTCAAGACCATCGAACTGGGTGCCCAGAGCGCCGGCAAGTCGGACTTTATCTGGGACGGCAAGAACGAAGCAGGCGAGCAGCTTGACTCTGGCACCTACACCTTCGCGGCCAGCACCAAGAATGACGCCGGTGATCCGGTTGCCTTGAAAACCTCGCTGCCGGCCACGGTCACCAGCGTGACCTTGAGCCAGACCGGCGGCGAAATGCTGCTCAATCTTTCTGGCGGCATGGGCAGCATCAAGCTGTCGCAAATTCAGACTATCGGTACATAGAGCCGGCTAAATACGGCAAGAGGAGAGAAACATGTCTTTTAATATCGGCCTTAGCGGCCTCTATGCGGCCAACAAACAACTGGACGTGACCGGCAACAACATCGCCAACGTCGCGACCACCGGTTTCAAGTCGTCACGCGCAGAGTTCGGCGACATTTATGCAGCGTCCCGACTGGGCACTGGCAACAAAACCATCGGTACCGGCGTGAACCTGGCGGCGGTTTCCCAGCAATTCACCCAGGGTGAAGTCAACGGTAGCGGTGGCGTGTTGGACATGGGTATCCAGGGCGGCGGCTTCTTCGTACAGAAGGGCAGCGACGGTTCGCTGGAGTACACCCGTAATGGCTCGTTCCAGGCGAACAAGGACGGCTACATCACCAACAACACCGGCACTTCGCGCCTGCAGGGTTATGCGGCCGATGAAGACGGCAAAATCTCCAAGAGCGGCCTGACCGACCTGCGGATCAACCTGTCCAACTTGCCGCCTAAAGCGTCGACCAAGGTTGACTCCAGCAGCAACCTGAATTCCTCCAAGCCGGTGATCGACCAGACGACCAGCCCGTTTGATCCGACGGTAGCCAGCTCGTTTACCGAGCAGTACGGCACCACCTTGTATGACACTCAAGGCAATGCCCATGAGATGGTGCAGTACATGGTGAAAACCGGCTCCAATACGTGGAAATCCTACACCCTGATCGATGGGCGTAACCCTGACGGTACGCCGGTCAAGGGAACGGGTGCGGTTGCTCCGGTGGCCTCCACGGTGACATTTGATACATCAGGCACCCTGAAGGGGATCATTACCCCGCCAAGCACTGTATCCAATACCACCCTGACCATCAGCAACTGGAAGCCGGGCGTCATGCAGAACGGCGTGTGGAACCCCGACAACGGGGCTGCTGCCAACCCGGGCGGTATCGCGATCAACATGTCCGATATCACTCAGTACAACTCGGCCAGCTACCGCAACCCGCCGATCACTGATGGCTACGCCACCGGCGAAATCACCGGGCTGAAAATCGACGGCAGCGGTGTACTGTTCGCTACCTTCAGCAACCAGCAGAGCAAGGCCATCGGCCAGATCTCCCTGGCCAGCTTCAACAATGAGCAAGGCCTGCAGCCGGCAGGTGGCACGACCTGGAAAGAAACCTTCGCTTCGGGCCAGCCTGGCTACGATGCACCAGAATCCGGGACCCTGGGTTCGATCGTGGCCAACTCCCTGGAGAACTCCAACGTCAACCTGACCAACGAGCTGGTGGACCTGATCAAGGCCCAGAGCAACTATCAGGCGAACGCCAAAACCATCTCCACCCAGAGCACCATCATGCAGACCATCATTCAGATGACCTGATGCGCTAGCGCTGCACAAGAAGCCCCTCTCCAGAGGGGCTTTTTTATGCCTGTAGGAAAAGCGCCGGAGCAGCATTGGGTTACGCACTGAAATGCTTGGGAAAGGAACGCTTCAATCCAGCTGAACCACTGATCGGGGCAAGAGCCCAGGGGGCTTATCGATCAATGGGGGCTGAAAATGTGGAACTCCGGAGTGTCCGCGCCAGGTATTGGGCGCATGGCTTTTGGGCCGACTGTTGCGCGTCGGGAGCCTGCTCCCATCGAACCTGCCAGCGAAGTGTCAGCGGTCAAGGCGTTGCTCAACCAGTTGTTCGAGGCCGAGCAAACCTCCAAGACCCAGACGGCTCGGGACTTGCGCGACAAGTTGAATGAGCTGCGCCAGAAGTTGGGTGATGAGAAATTCAAGGAGGCGCTTAACAAGCTGCTCCAGGAAGGGGATGACAAGTTTCTGCAGTTTCTCAAGCGGATGCTGGACGAGTGGTTTCCCAGCGATGATGTAGCCCCTCCGTCGCCCAGAGGTGGCGGCGGAGGTGGAGGCGGTGGCGGTAGGGTGAATCCTGCTAATTTCGGTCCTACCGAGCGCATGAGCAATAAGCCGATCACCAGCGGTGCTAACTATTTCAACTACAAGCCCGACAAGAGCAACCCCGGGAAGAAACCGGACAATATCTGGAGTGGCTTCAGCCAGGGGCCTGATGGCAATTGCGTAACGGTTTCTGCCATAAAGGCCGCAATGATGCATTTCGGCCAGAAGCCTACGGACATTTTCAAGGATGTGAAGGAGACGAGCACAGGCTATGACGTGACCATGCGCGATGGCTTCAAGCTGTCCTTGTCCAGGGATGAGGTGCGTCAGGCGGCTACCCACGCGCGTTTCAATGGGGATGACCCGGCAATGATGACCGATGCCAACTTCTTGTTTGCCGCCAGTGCCAAGCGTGCACAACTGGAAAACAATGATGGCAGGGCTGGACGCAGTTTCATGGCGGCGATGAGCAGTCTCAATGATGGTGAGTACGCGCGTGAAGGTCTGGACCGCCTGGGCCTGAAGGGGCATTACCGGCCAGCCACGGATGCCGACTTGCGAAATAGCAAGGTGGGGACCGTGGAATACAAAGGTCATTCAATGGCTGTGATCAACGGCCGTATCGAGTTGTGGGGGAAGCGAGGCATTCAGCCTGAGTCGGGTATAGCAACCGTATTGTTTTAGATTGCACTGCAGTTTTTGCCAGGCAAAAGAAAACCCCCGATACACCATAGGCCTATCGAGGGCTTTTTATCCTTGGGGGGTTAAACCCAAGGTGCTGTCAGCTTACTGGCAGGCTTCGCAATCCGGCTCGTCGATCGCACAGGCCTTAGGCACTGGCGCTGGGCCGGCGGGCGCTGCGAGAACCGAATCATCACCGTGGTTACCGCTGGATACAGCGTTCAGCTTGCCGGTGTTGATGGTCGACTTCTCGGTGCTGGTCGCGGCCAGGGCACGGAGGTAGTAAGTGGTTTTCAGGCCACGGTACCAAGCCATGCGGTAGGTCACGTCCAGCTTCTTGCCCGAAGCGCCGGCGATGTACAGGTTCAGGGACTGGGCCTGGTCGATCCACTTCTGACGACGGCTGGCGGCGTCAACGATCCACTTGGTGTCCACTTCGAAGGCGGTCGCGTAGAGCTCTTTGAGTTCTTGCGGGATGCGCTCGATCTGCTGTACCGAACCGTCGTAGTACTTCAGGTCGTTGATCATCACCGAGTCCCACAGGCCACGGGCTTTCAGGTCGCGGACCAGGTACGGGTTGATCACGGTGAATTCGCCCGACAGGTTCGATTTCACATACAGGTTCTGGTAGGTCGGTTCGATCGACTGCGACACGCCAGTGATGTTGGCGATGGTTGCGGTCGGTGCGATGGCCATGATGTTGGAGTTACGAATACCTTTCTGCACACGGGCACGTACCGGCGCCCAGTCCAGGGTTTCGTTGAGGTCAACGTCGATGTACTTCTGGCCACGCTGCTCGATCAGGATCTGTTGCGAATCCAGCGGCAGGATGCCCTTGGACCACAGCGAACCCTGGAACGTCTCGTAGGCGCCGCGCTCGTCGGCCAGGTCGCAGGAAGCCTGGATCGCGTAGTAGCTGACCGCTTCCATGGACTTGTCGGCGAACTCGACCGCTGCATCCGAACCGTAAGGAATGTGCTGCAGGTACAGCGCATCCTGGAAGCCCATGATGCCCAGGCCAACCGGACGGTGCTTGAAGTTGGAGTTCTGCGCCTGTGGCACCGAGTAGTAGTTGATGTCGATAACGTTATCGAGCATGCGTACGGCGGTGTTGACAGTGCGTTCCAGCTTGGCGGTGTCCAGCTTGCCGTTGACGATGTGGTTCGGCAGGTTGATCGAGCCCAGGTTGCAAACGGCGATCTCGTCCTTGTTGGTGTTCAAGGTGATCTCGGTGCACAGGTTCGAGCTGTGGACCACGCCCACGTGCTGCTGCGGGCTGCGCAGGTTGCATGGATCCTTGAAGGTCAGCCATGGGTGGCCGGTTTCGAACAGCATCGACAGCATCTTGCGCCACAGGTCTTTGGCCTGGATGGTCTTGAACAGCTTGATCTTGCCTGGGTACTGGGACAGGGCTTCGTAGTACTCGTAGCGCTCTTCGAAGGCCTTGCCGGTCAGGTCGTGCAGGTCTGGCACTTCGGAGGGCGAGAACAGGGTCCACTGGCCGTCATCGAAGACGCGCTTCATGAACAGGTCAGGGATCCAGTTGGCAGTGTTCATGTCGTGGGTACGACGACGATCATCACCGGTGTTCTTGCGCAGCTCGATGAACTCTTCAATGTCCATGTGCCAGGTTTCCAGGTACGCACACACAGCGCCTTTGCGCTTGCCGCCCTGGTTTACCGCGACGGCGGTGTCGTTCACTACCTTGAGGAACGGCACGACGCCCTGGGACTTGCCGTTGGTGCCCTTGATGTACGAACCCAGTGCACGGACCGGAGTCCAGTCGTTGCCCAGGCCGCCAGCGAATTTGGACAGCATGGCGTTGTCGTGGATCGCGTGATAGATGCCCGACAGGTCATCCGGCACGGTGGTCAGGTAGCAGCTCGACAGCTGTGGACG
Organism: Pseudomonas sp. WS 5027; assembly: GCF_012985695.1. Classification (NCBI taxonomy): domain Bacteria; kingdom Pseudomonadati; phylum Pseudomonadota; class Gammaproteobacteria; order Pseudomonadales; family Pseudomonadaceae; genus Pseudomonas; species Pseudomonas sp. WS 5027. Next base: position 140,766 of record NZ_JAAQWU010000018.1, read on the forward strand.
CAGGGTGCCGGCGTTGAACAGGGTCGGGGTCGACGACATGTAGTCGAAGGACGACAGCAGGTTGTAGAACTCGATGGCACGGTCTTCTTTGTTCTTCTCTTCGATCGCCAGGCCCATGGCCACGCGCATGAAGAACACCTGCGGCAGTTCGAAACGGATCCCGTCCTTGTGGATGAAATAACGGTCGTACAGGGTTTGCAGGCCCAGGTAGGTGAACTGCTGGTCACGCTCGTGGTTGATTGCCTTGCCGAGTTTTTCCAGGTCGAAGGTGGCCAGGATCGGGTTCAGCAATTCGAATTCGATACCCTTGGCGATGTAGGCAGGCAGGGCCTTGGCGTACAGGTCGGCCATTTCGTGGTGGGTGGCGCTATCGGCCACGCCGAGGAAGCCCAGGCCTTCGGCACGCAGGGTGTCCATCAGCAGGCGGGCGGTCACGAACGAGTAGTTCGGCTCGCGTTCAACCAGGGTACGGGCGGTCATCACCAGGGCGGTGTTGACGTCGGTCAGGGCCACGCCGTCGTACAGGTTCTTCAGGGTTTCACGCTGGATCAGGTCGCCATCGACTTCTTCCAGGCCTTCGCAGGCTTCGGTGATGATGGTGTTCAGGCGGCCCAGGTCCAGCGGCGCGAACGAACCATCAGCCAGGGTGATGCGGATCGACGGGTGGGCTTGCACGGCTTCGGCGGACGGTGCGTGTACAGCACGTTCCTTGGCGCGCGAGTCGCGGTAGATCACGTAGTCGCGGGCCACTTTCTGCTCGCCGGCGCGCATCAGGGCCAGTTCGACCTGGTCCTGGATTTCTTCGATGTGGATGGTGCCGCCCGACGGCATGCGACGCTTGAAGGTCGCGGTGACTTGTTCGGTCAGACGGGCAACGGTGTCGTGGATACGCGACGAAGCGGCAGCGGTGCCGCCTTCAACTGCAAGAAACGCTTTGGTGATGGCGACGGTGATTTTGTCATCGGTGTAAGGAACGACAGTGCCGTTACGCTTGATCACGCGCAATTGGCCGGGCGCGGTGGCGGACAGATCCATATTCGAATCAGCGCCCTGCGGCACGGAGCCTTGCGGGTTCTCGCGAGTTGTGTCGGTTTGCATGGGGGGTTGTCTCCACATTCTATATTTATTTGGGCACCATCACGGTGCCCACCGTTCCGTCCTGAAGCACTTACAACAGGCCTTCGCCTGGCATAACAACCTCGGGACAGGAGGAAGGGAGCTGTTCGCGCCGCTTCCATGCCGAAGTCTTCGGTTCCAAGCCCTGGGCTCTTTACCGTATTCCTGTGTGGGTGTCGTTTGTATTGCAACACCCGTACCGCTTTCTCCCATTTGGGCTTGAAAACAGTCGCCATCCGCGTGCGCGGTTTGGGCTTTCGAAAAAGGTTTAAGTTCCACCAAACAGGAGCAAGAAAGCACTTGAGTTTCTTGTCTGATTTGTGTTTGGTCTTTTTGCTTGAAACCCTACATGTAGGGTTTTTTTTGCAGCGAGGTACAAGATAATGCGTTTTGGGGGGCTTAGCAACGCACTACCTGTGGATAACGCTGTGGGTAAAATGTGTATGAAAGGTGGAACCGCCGTGTAGGCCGCAGTACTGCTGCATCGCACCGTTTGTCACCGAATATTCCAAGCTGAAAACACCCGGTTGGATTTTTGCGGGCGCGAACCCTATCACAAAAAAACGCGATCACCGAATGCATTTCCTGGCTTGTGTTCAAGGGCTGGGCCATGGCTACAATCGGCCTTCATTCGTGCGATATCTTGCTCACTCCACATGACAACTGTAGGAGCGAGCTTGCTCGCGAAGGGCGTCAACGATAACGCTGAGTTGCGCAATGAACGCGGCGCCCTTGGTTTCTTCGCGGGCAAGCCCGCTCCTACAATAATTAGAGTTGAGGTAGCGCATGGAGCAAGAAGCCTGGCAGGTATTGATTGTCGAGGATGACCAGCGCCTGGCTGAGTTGACCCGTGACTACCTGGAAAGCAACGGCCTGCGGGTCTCCATCGAGGGCAACGGCGCCCTGGCGGTGGCGCGGATCATTTCCGAGCAGCCGGACTTGGTGATCCTCGACCTGATGCTGCCCGGCGAAGACGGCCTGAGCATCTGCCGCAAGGTGCGCGAGCGCTACGACGGGGTGATCCTGATGCTCACCGCGCGTACCGACGACATGGACCAAGTCCTGGGCCTGGACATGGGGGCCGATGACTATGTGTGCAAGCCGGTGCGCCCACGCCTGCTGCTGGCGCGGATCCAGGCGTTGCTGCGGCGCAGCGAAAGCGCCGAGCCCGCCGCCCCGGAAAAACAGCGGCGCCTGCAATTCGGGCCACTGGTGGTGGACAACGCCTTGCGCGAAGCCTGGCTGCACGATGGCGGCATCGAGCTGACCAGTGCCGAATTCGATCTGTTGTGGTTATTGGTGGCCAATGCCGGGCGCATCCTGTCCCGGGAAGAGATCTTCACCGCCCTGCGCGGTATTGGCTACGACGGCCAGGACCGCTCCATTGACGTGCGCATCTCGCGGATCCGCCCGAAAATCGGCGACGATCCCATCCACCCGCGCCTGATCAAGACCATTCGCAGCAAAGGCTACCTGTTCGTCCCCGAAGCCGCCGCCGATATGCTGTCGTGAACTCGATCTTCCTGCGTATCTATGGCGGCATGTGCGCGGCGCTGATCCTCGTGGCCCTGCTTGGCGTACTGGCGCTGCACCTGCTCAATGAGGCGCGCAGCGGCCAGTATCGCGAGCGTCTGGCCCACGGCACTTTTGCCCTGATGGGCGACAACCTGCAGCCGATGAGCAGCATCGAGCGCCGGCGCGCCCTGGCGGTGTGGGGGCGATTGCTGGGGATTCCCTTGCAATTGGAGGCGGTGGCGGATGCCCGCCTGGACCTGGGCCAGCGCAATCGACTGCAGCGTGGCCAGGTCCTGGTGGAGCAGACCGGGCCCCATGCGGCCCGGGTGTTGCGCCTGGTCAGTGAGAAAGAGCAACTGCTGCTCACCGGCGAAGTGCAGCAGATCAGTGAGCAACTTGCCCGGGCCACCATTTATTTGCTGGCTGACGAACTGGTGCGTTTTCCAGTGGCCGAGCAGCCGCAACGCTTGGCCGACCTGAAAGAGGCCAAGGGGTTTGGCTTTGACATGCACCTGCTCAAGCTGGACGAAGCGGACATGGACGAGGACCAGCGCCGTCGCGTGGCCGAAGGCGACACGGTGATGGCCCTGGGCAAGGGCGGCGACTCGATCCGTGTGTTTGCCGGTATGGTCGGCACGCCGTGGGTCCTGGAAATCGGCCCTCTGTACCAGATGAATCCTTACCCGGCGCAATGGCTGGTGCTGATTGCCTTGATTGGCCTGACCCTGATCGGCCTGATCGTGTATTTGCTGGTGCGCCAGCTAGAGCGCCGCCTACGCGGGCTCGAAGCGGCTGCCACGCGCATCGCCAAAGGCAACCTGGAAGCGCGGGTGCCGGCGCGCGGTGCCGACTCGGTAGGGCGCCTGGCGGCGGCGTTCAACGGCATGGCCGAGCACTTGCAGCGCCTGCTGGCGATTCAGCGTGAACTGGTGCGCGCGGTGTCCCATGAATTACGAACCCCCGTGGCGCGCCTGCGTTTTGGCCTGGAGATGATCGGCGACGCCGCCACACCCGAAGCCCGGCGTAAATATATGGAAGGCATGGACAGTGATATCCAGGACCTCGACGGCCTGGTGGATGAGATGCTCACCTATGCGCGCTTGGAACAGGGCTCGCCGGCCCTGAGTTTCCAGCGGGTCGACCTGAGTGCCTTGCTCGACCAGGTGATCGGCGAGCTGGCGCCCTTGCGGCCGGGGATCGATGTGGCGCGGGGCGTGTGTCTGTCATCGACGCACCTGGACGCGGCCTGGGTCGATGCCGAACCGCGCTACCTGCACCGCGCCCTGCAAAACCTGGTGAGCAATGCCATGCGCCATGCGCACTCGCGGGTGTTGATCAGTTACCAGGTGGGCCAGGTGCGGTGCCGTATCGACGTCGAAGACGATGGTCCTGGCGTGCCGGAAAGCGCCTGGGAGCGGATTTTTACCCCATTCCTGCGCCTGGATGACAGCCGTACACGCGCCTCGGGTGGGCATGGCCTGGGTTTGTCGATTGTGCGGCGGATTATCTACTGGCACGGCGGCCGGGCATTGATTAGCAAGAGCAACAACCTGGGTGGGGCCTGCTTCAGCCTGAGTTGGCCAAGGGATCAGGACAAGACTTGAGAGAGTCATCGCAGGCAAGCCAGCTCCCACAACTGACTGCATTCCAAGGGATGTGCTCGGTCAACTGTGGGAGCTGGCTTGCCTGCGATAGCTATCTATCAGGCGCCGACAGCTACCAGGCTCAACAACTGCCCGCCATTCACCGCAAACTGCCCCTCCAGCTCCTTGCCATAACACCACTCACTGGACAAATCCGTCAGCAATCGCAAGCGCAAAAATCCTGAATCGGACCACTCCACCACCTCGGCATGCTCAAAATAGAAACGCTTGTGCACAATTGGGTAGAGCGCCTTGAACAGGCTTTCCTTGGCCGAAAACGTCAGGGTCACCAGATGCGCAATCTGCTCCCGTGGTCCTGTGGCCATGCGCTGCATTTCAGCCGGGGTAAGGATTTCCCCGGCCAGGCGCTCGGCCCGTTCAAGGGGCAGCAGGTTTTCCAGGTCCATGCCCAGCCCACGCCATTGCGTCTTATGCCCGACGATGGCGGCGGCATGCCCGGTGCTGTGGGTGATCGAGCCGCTGATATGGGGGGGCCACACCGGCGCGCGGTCCTCGCCGATGGCGGGGATAAAGTCCAGGCCTTCGAGCTGTTGCAAGGCGCTGCGCGCACACAACCGGCCGGCAAGAAATTCCGCCTGCCGCTTGGCCACCGAACGTTGGATACTGGCCGGCGGCGGTACGGCGCAGCGCAGGAAGTCGCCGGGTTCGAGCAATTTTGGCTCGAAGTGGGTGCTCAGGAACACCGTGCCGGGCAAGGTGGCGGGCAGCGGCCAATGGTCGTCAAGTGGGGTGCAGCAGGCGGGTATCGGGTTCATGCCGGCTATTCTGCACGGGGCGGGACCTGCCTGGGTAGCCCGCCGGTTCAGACTGTGTTCAGTTCAACCGCCGTAAACTGCCCTGGCATACCTTCAGGGCCGCTATGATGGTTCCCTGCGGGACAGTGGATTGGCCTTGGAGAGCGTTATGAAATTGCTGGTTGTCGAAGATGAGGCGTTGTTGCGCCATCACCTGTTGACCCGTCTTGGCGACAGCGGCCACGTGGTCGAAGCCGTGGCCAACGCCGAAGAGGCGCTGTACCAGACCGGGCAATTCAATCATGACCTGGCGATCATCGACCTGGGCCTGCCGGGCATGGGCGGCCTGGACCTGATCCGTCAACTGCGGGCCCAGGCCAAGACCTTCCCGATCCTGATCCTGACCGCGCGCGGCAACTGGCAGGACAAGGTCGAAGGCCTGGCGGCCGGCGCCGATGACTATGTGGTCAAGCCCTTCCAGTTCGAAGAGCTGGAGGCGCGGATGAACGCCCTGTTGCGCCGCTCCAGCGGTTTTACCCAATCGACCATCGTCGCCGGCCCGTTGCTGCTGGACCTCAACCGCAAGCAGGCGTCCCTGGACGAACAGCCCCTGGCGCTGACGGCCTATGAGTACCGGATCCTCGAATACCTGATGCGCCACCACCAGCAAGTGGTGGCCAAGGATCGGTTGATGGAACAACTCTATCCCGATGACGACGAGCGCGATCCGAACGTGATCGAAGTGCTCGTCGGCCGCCTGCGTCGCAAGCTCGAGGCCCCGGCGGGGTTCAAGCCCATCGACACTGTACGCGGCCTGGGCTACCTGTTTAACGAGCGCTGCCGTTGATTCGTTCGCTGCGTGTGCGCCTGATGCTGGCGGCCACCACCCTGGCCGTGTTGTTCATGCTGGCGCTGTTGCCGGCGATGCAGGGCGCCTTCAGCCTGGCGTTGCAGGATTCCATCGAGCAGCGCCTGGCGTCGGATGTGACCACGCTGATCTCTGCCGCACGGGTCGATAACAATCGCTTGCTGATGCCGGCGCAACTGCCGGACGAGCGCTTCAACCTGACCGATAGCCGCTTGCTGGGCTACATCTATGACCGTGAAGGCCATCTGGTCTGGCGTTCGCGGGCGACCAGGGAAGAAAACATCAACTACCGGCCTCGCTACGACGGGCGCGGTAATGAGTTTGCGAAGATTCGCGAGGCCAACGGCCAGGAATTCTTCGTGTATGACGTCGAGGTCAAGCTGCTGGGGGGCAAGAGCGCGGCGTTCAGTATTGTCGCCCTGCAACCGGTGCGCGAATATCAGGTGACCCTCGAAGGCCTGCGGGAAAACCTCTACCTGGGCTTCGGCGCCGCCTTGCTAGTGTTGTTGAGCCTGCTGTGGATCGGTCTGACTTGGGGCTTGCAGGCCTTGCGCCGGCTGAGCCAGGAGCTGGATGAAATCGAAGGCGGCACCCGTGAAAGCCTCAGCGAGCAACACCCGCGGGAGCTGCTGCGCCTGACCGGTTCCCTTAACCGCCTGCTGCACAGCGAGCGCGAGCAACGCACCCGTTACCGCGACTCCCTGGACGACCTGGCCCACAGCCTGAAAACCCCGCTGGCGGTATTGCAGGGCGTGAGTGAAGACATGGCCCAGCGCCCTCAGGACCTTGAACAGGCGCGGGTCCTGCAGTCGCAGATCGAGCGCATGAGCCAGCAGATCAGCTATCAATTGCAGCGCGCCAGCCTGCGTAAAAGCGGCCTGGTACGCCACCAGGTGCGTCTGCGCCCGGTGTTGCAAAGCCTGTGCGACACCCTCGACAAGGTCTACCGCGACAAGCGCGTGCGCGTGTCTTTCGCGCTGCCGGAGCAGTGCGACGTGCCCATCGAGCAGGGCGCCTTGCTGGAGCTGCTCGGCAACCTCCTGGAAAACGCCTACCGCCTGTGCCTGGGCGAAGTGCGCGTGACGCTGGATGAAAGTGCCGATGGCGTACGCTTGTGTATCGAAGACGATGGTCCCGGTGTGCCTGCCGACCAACGTGCGCGGATCCTGCAGCGCGGCGAACGCCTGGATCGCCAGCATCCTGGGCAGGGGATCGGATTGGCGGTGGTCAAGGACATTATTGAAAGCTATGGCGCGCGGTTGACCCTGGGGGATTCGCCTTTAGGGGGCGCGGCGTTCAGGATTCATTTTCCGGCGGTGTGATCTTTATTGGATCCGCCGGCCGCATCGCAGCATCGGTATCTACACAACTTTGCCGCAGCGCCTAAATCCAGGCAGATAGCGCAGTTGTGGCGAGCGGGCTTGCCCCGCGCTGGGCTGCGAAGCAGCCCCAATAAGCCGAATGCGTTGTACCAGATACACCGCAGCGGCTGGTTTTGGGGCTGCTTCGGTGTT
>NZ_JAAQWU010000019.1:0-128572 GCF_012985695.1 Pseudomonas sp. WS 5027
TGATTACATCGAGATGTTCTACAACGCAAAACGCCGCCATAGTTTCAACAATCAGCTGTCACCGGTAGAGTTTGAAAAGCGTTACGCAATGAGTTTGCAAGGTGTCTAAAGAATCCGGGGCGATTCACAGCGCCTCATAGGCGCCCAGCCCCCAGCGGCACTTTTCAAAGGCGGTGGTAGGCAGATAAATGCCTGAGCCGACCCCCATCAACTCCCCTGACAACACCCTTTTGCTGCGCTCTGTGACTTTAAGCGCGGACTTGAGTACATCGACGCTGCCGTCCAGAGGGTTGAACATGCTGCGCACCAGCAGTCCGCTCTCCTTCATCAGGCCCCGGCCAAATGCGCGACCGCTATAGGGCACAACCGCCTTGACCCCCTTGAAGAATGACCTGGCTGCAGCCAAGCCGCCTGTCGCTGAAAATGACGCAAAGTCGATCAACAGGCCTTTGAGACCGTCCTTGATATTGCCATCGGCAATGTCCGCAACCGCACCTACAAATGGGATAAGACTGAGGACCGTTCTAAGGTTCTCCTGGGTCAGGATCTTGCCGGAATCGAAAGGGTAGCTGCGGCGCTTCTGCAGCCGTGTGGGTTGATTGGCGTACTCCAGCAGCAACTCGCGCCTGTCCTCGAACGTGTTGTCGAGCACGGTTCTGGTGATATCGCGTGTTCTTGTCGAAGCCCAACTGTTGGGGACATAAACCGGCGCGGGGCCGGGCCACTGCGACAAGACCTGACCGGGCAACGGCTCGCGAGCCTTCTCGATAATGACCCTGGACTCTACTCCCGGACGCGGCTCGGTGCCCTGGGAATAGGCCTGGAAGTCGAACTTCTCCAGCTTTGCATGACGAAAATCCCGTTGGACAAAGGCAAAAGGCCCGTAGGGCACACTGCCTTTTTGGGTCACGCCATTTAGCCCAAGGCTGTAGCTCAGATCGTCACGCCGGATCATTTTCATTGAGCCTGGAAACACTTCGTAGTAGCCAAATCTCGGGGTCGCCGCCCCGGTTTCGTAACGCATCAACAGGCCATGCCTGCCCTTTTTCTCCTGCACCTTGGAGTGCTCGCCCTGATCGTCCTCCACGGGTTGCCCGGTCTCCTCGCGCAAGGTAAAGAACTCCAGCTTGCCGACCTCAAATGCCCGGCGTACCTCCAGCGGCGCATTGGCGATCATCAGGCGGATCACCGTAGCCTGGGCGCTACGGGTATCGGCAATGTATTGGTCCACGGCCGGAGCGACCAACGGGGCAATCGGCGGCAGGTTTTTGATTCTTTCGTTAAAGGTTTCCTGGGAAATTTTAGGGTGAATAAATTTGTACTTTTTTTCGTCACCAAAAAGACGGCTCACCCAATCGCCAAAGGCAACCAGCGGATCCTTTTCAGCTTGTTGAGTCAGGATCACGTCGGTCAAGTAGGGCTGACGGGTCTGAAGATGCCCGTGTTGCCTTGGGTCAAAAGGCACGTCGGTATCCAGCTCAAGCTTGAAATTGCGGATCTCGTCCTCGGTCAACTCGGGAAACAGCTTCGCCAACTGTTGCACTAAAAGACTTGTTTGAGTGGGTGGCTCGCTCGTCAGGGTATTGAATGCCTCGCGAGTGCGGTTTTCCCGATCGGTGAATGCCTGTGTGGCAGCCAGATAATCCCCTGGCGAGTAGCGCCCATCGGATGACTTGGGAAAAATCCCGGCCATCACCGCCCAGTCCAGCAAGGGCTGGGCGCCAAGGCTTTTGATCAACTCTGCCTGCGCAGGCCCTGTCGCATCGAGTCGGCTCAGGTCCAGGGCTTGGGTGATTGTCAGTCCTCGCGAACTGCCCGCCCCACCGAGTTTTTCAGCCATGGCAGTGCCCAGGCGCAGGTTCAGCCAGGCGGTCGAGCCGATGGTCACCTGCCCAGGCTGTAACATCAGTGCTTGAGGTGCGAGTGTCGACACACTGGGCGTCGGCTTGATCAGAAACTCAGGGGCAGCCTGTGCCAGCAACAGATGGGCAACCAACGGCGCAGCGCTGGCGCTGACCGCCTTGTGGTCAATCAAATGCGTTTCTATCTCCTCGCGCACCTGGTTTATCGTGCGCCCTAGGTTGCTGGGATGATAGATCTCGTAGCCGGCAACCACGCCGGGCGCGCCGGGCACATCGACGGCCACACTGGCCTTGATCGCGGCAGCCAGCAGTTGGTGGCGAGAAGCCCTGGACAGGGGCGCGCCACCGGCGACCTCCGCCATATTCAGTACGCCCGCCAATTGCTGCGCCTTGGCCATGGCCTGGGGCGAGTCGAAGAACGCCCGAAGCCGCAAATCCGGGTCGGCGGGCAGGTCCGCCCCGTCCGCAAAATCGCGCAACAGTTCAGTGACCGAACCCGGCCTGGCGGCTTGGGTTCTGAGCACCGTCAGGTCGTTGGGTGACAACGCCCCTGGTCCCCAGCTATAGGGCGTTAGACTCGCGTAGTCCGCCGCCAGCGGCGCCGGAGGCAATTGATTGTTCAGCCAGCCAAGCGCGACGCGTGCTTGCGCGACGGAGCCAGGAGACCCCAACCCGAAATACTCCAGGACCTGGCGCAGGTCATATTGGGGGATGGAATACAGGGCGTCACCGGTTTCCTTGCTCATGCCCACCAACTGGTTGAAGTTGGCATTCAGTTCGAGAATGCGCGCCTTTTCTTCTGCACTGCCTCCAACCAGGGTCTTGCTGATCTCGTCATCGAGAAAGGCTTGCAGATTAGTCCAATGATTCGCCGAGTCCCGTACTTCCAGCTGCCCGTCGCGAATGCGGTAAACGTGATCGCCCTGGCCAAAACCGATTTTATCGACGAACGTTCTGAAGGCCGGGGTTGCCAGGAACTGAGCAAAACTCGCCCGTGGCTGATGGCTTTTCTGTGCCAGGCTCGACTGGGGGTCGATATCCACAGTCTGCGCAGTCAGGTCGAGATCGGCGTCCTCAGCCTTTGCATCGACCAGCGCCTGCAGCTGGGGAGCCAGGCGCGTACGGACATCCTGGTCGCGGCTCTGCTGCACGAGTTGGTCGAACTGCTCGCGCCAATCGGTGCGCTTTTGCTCGGAAATCCCGGGCCAGCCGTCCTCTGTAAGCTGCCTGCCAAGCTGCGCGGCACCGCCGCTTTCGTTAGGTGTCTTGACGCCGTAAAAATCGACAATGACGTCAACGTGATTAAAGTCGCCCGTTTTCGGGTCTGGTAGCAGAATCCCCAGATCGCTGGGAGAAAGGTAGTGCACAGCCGCCCTGACCTTGCCACTCACTTCCCACCAACCAGACCCATCGCTGGTGGTAAATCGCTGCTTGGTCTCGACGCCATCGCGAATCACTATTCCCTCTACGCCGTCGCGGTCGATGCGCACGGTCGACCATTTGAAGCCTTTGCTCGCAAGCCAGTCCTGCACCGCCGGCTCTTTCACCGCGTCGCGATAAAGGTCCACGTAAGGTTTGATCGAAGCATTGTCGGGGATGGGTTTGCGTTTCAGCTTGCCGGTGGTCACCCAATGAGTGAGGGTGTCCTGCAGCTTTTCATCGCCTTTCGCCGCATCGACGGACGATGGAAAAGCAGGCAATGGCGTCGCGTCGCGTTTTTTGCGCTGCGCCGCCAACTCGAGCCTTGCTTGCGTCAGCCTGCCAGGCATCGAGGGGTTACGTGGGGTTTGCTCTGATGCTGGCCAGTCTTGGCCTTCGGGCGCAGACGGCGCTTCGGACGACTGCATCGAGGCTGTCGGCTCAGGCTGTCGATAGCCCTGCCCTGCACCTGTCACAACGTTAAACGGCGTGCCTGCACTCTTTACACTGTATGTCGACATTTCCAGTTCTCTTCACCTAAGGGAGGGCGAGAGTTCTTTTCCGTAAGAACTGTCAATGCAACGCTACAAGGCCCAGCCTAGAGGGGTTGTAGGAAGAGTCCGAATACACCAAAGACTGTGCTAAGTGTTTCAAGTATGCCGAGAAAATGGCAGGTCAGTTACAGGATCCGATACAACAAGCGCTCGACCCGTACCCGGCTGACCCGACGCAAGAACTTGCCGACGGCTTCGGGGTAATCCACCAGCGTCTGCAACTGCTGGTAGCCCTGAATCCGCTTGGCGTGCCGGAAAATCTCCTCAAGCTCGCTGCGCCGTGGCGCCAGCCACTGGCCTCGGGGATCGTCGATCAGCAAAGCGTTTTCCAGGTCCAGGCGGAAGGCACGGGGGTTGAGGTTGTTGCCGGTGAGCAAGGTATAGCGCTCGTCGACCCACATGCCCTTGAGGTGGTAGGTGTTATCACCGTCACGCCACAGGTGCAGGTTGAGCTGGCCATTGTCGATCATGCGCTGGTGGCGCTTGGCAAAGCGGCGCAGGCTGATTTCGTAGAGATACGGCAGCGCGGCGATGATCCTGAACGGCTCGCTGGGCGGGATATAGAAGTCGTTGGCGGTCTTGTCGCCGACAATGATGTCGATCTTCACCCCACGGGCCAGCGCGCGGTTGATCTCCCGGGTTACCGGTAGCGGCAGGTTGAAATACGGGGTGCAGATGGTCAGCTGCTGCTGGGCGCTGGCGATCAACTCACAGATCACCCGGCTCAGCGGGTTGTTCTTGCCCACCCCTAGCAGCGGGCTGACCGACAACTCGCCGATGCCAGCCTGGCCGGCCGTGGTGTCATAGGTCGCGTGCTTGAGCCGGCTGCGCAAGTCGCCAATGTCATTGCGCAGGCTGCGAGTGGTGGGCAGGTTGGGCAGGTCCAGGCGGTGGACCGCCTTGGAGGCCACCAGCCCGTGCTCCACCAAGTGTTGCATGGAGTCAGCCAGTGGTTTGTTGTGGATCAAGTGATAGCGATCAAAACGATATTTGTCGAACTTGTGCAGATACACATTGTTCAGGCTGGCGCCGCTATACAGCACGCTGTCATCGATCACAAAGCCCTTTAGGTGCAACACGCCAAACAACTCGCGGGTCTGCACAGGGACCCCGTATACCGGCACGTGTGTCGGGTGCGACTGGGTCATCGCCTGGTACCAGGCGCTGTTACCCGGCTGCTTGCCCGCGCCGATCAGCCCGCGTTGGGCGCGCAGCCAGTCGACCATCACCACGATATCCAGTTCAGGCCGTGCGGCCTTGGCGGCATGCAGCGCGTCAAACACCTCCTGGCCCGCTTCGTCCTGTTGCAGGTACAAGGCGACGATATAGATACGGTGTTGGGCCTGGGCGATTTTCTCCAGCAGGCAGCGGCGAAACTCGGCAGCGCCGGACAGCACCTCGATCGCATCGGTGGCCAGGGGGAAACCGCGCAACTTGGGCAACAGAGAACGTTTGAATAACGACGGCATAGGGCTCGCAATGATCGAATCCGAAGAGCCCGAGAGCTTACACCATGGGGGTGCTCAGGTCTGCCTGCGGAACATGGAAAATAATTCATTGACCATGAAGAACGATCGTTCTACTGTTTGCAACATGAACGATATGACCAACAATGAAACCCGCGACATTATTCTCGATGTCACCGAAAAGCTGCTCTACCGGCACGGCATCGCGGCCACCGGCATGGAACTGCTGGTGAAAACCGCCGGGGTCTCCAGGAAAAGCATCTACCGCTATTTCGCCAACAAGGATGAATTGGTGATCGCCGCCCTGCAGCGGCGCGACGAGCGTTGGCTGCAGTGGCTGCGCAGCGAGGTCGAACAAGCGCCAGACAGCGGTGCGCGCTTGCTTGGGGTGTTCAGCGCGCTCAAGGCCTGGTTTGCCTCTACGGACTTTCGCGGTTGCGCCTTTATCAATACCAGCGGCGAGACCGGCAACCCGCAAGACCCAGTCCGTTTGTTGGCCAAGGCGCATAAACAGAAACTGTTCGAGTACCTGCTTGAACTGTGCAACGCACATGGCACCCCAGCCCCGGAGAAACAGGCCGCGCAACTGCTGATCCTGGTCGATGGTGCCATTACCATGGCCCTGATAATGGGCGATGTAACCGCCGCTGATAATGCGCAATGCATGGCGCAAACGTTATTGGCACTTTGAAAATCACTGGGATTCAAGAAGGAACAATCACATGTCAGACACTGCCCACGTACGTGCGCCCTTGCCGCCCTTTACCGAACAATCGGCCATTGAAAAGATCCGTCTCGCCGAAGACGGTTGGAACTCCCGTGACCCACAGCGCGTATCGCTGGCCTACACCCTGGACACCAAATGGCGTAACCGCGCCGAATTCGCCCATAACCGCGAACAGGCCAAGGACTTCCTCACCCGCAAATGGGCCAGGGAACTGGACTACCGCTTGATCAAGGAATTGTGGGCCTTTACCGGCAACCGTATCGCCGTGCGTTATGCCTATGAATGGCACGACGACTCCGGCAACTGGTACCGCTCCTACGGCAACGAGAACTGGGAGTTTGACCAGGACGGCCTGATGTCCAACCGGCATGCGTGCATCAATGACATGCCGATCAAAGAGAGCGAACGCAAATTCCACTGGCCCCTGGGGCGGCGCCCGGATGATCATCCGGGGCTGTCCGAGCTGGGGCTGTAGGAGCCGGCTTGCCGGCCCCTACAGTGCCAGTCAATCCTGCTTCAATCCTACTTGGTACAACACGCCATCAGCCTCATCCGTGAGTACGTACAGGAAACCATCCGGGCCCTGGCGTACATCGCGGATACGCGCCTTCAACTCGCCCAGCAGGCGCTCTTCGTGGACCACCCTGTCGCCATCGAACTGCAGGCGGATCAGCTCCTGGCTGGCCAGGGCGCCGATAAACAGGTTGTGCTGCCAGGCCTTGAAACGGTCGGCATCGTAGAACGCCATACCGCTGATGGCCGGTGACTTTTCCCACACATGATGGGGTGCGACCGTGCCTTCGGCGGTCTTGCCCTTGGCTTCGGGAATCGGCAACAACGAATAGTTGATGCCATGGGTCGCCAGGGGCCAGCCGTAGTTCTTGCCACGCTCGATGATATTGATTTCATCACCGCCGCGTGGACCATGTTCGTTTTCCCAGAGGGTGCCGGTCCAGGGATTCAGCGCCGCACCCTGGGGGTTACGCTGGCCATAGGACCAGATCTCTGGCCTGGCCCCGGGTTGGCCGACAAACGGGTTGTCATCCGGTACGCCACCGTCCGGGTAGATCCGCACGACTTTGCCTTGTAGCTTGTCCAGGTCCTGGGCCGTGGGGCGATCATTGTTCTCGCCCAGGGTCACAAACAGATAGCCATCGCGTTCAAACACCAGGCGCGAACCGAAGTGATTGCCGGTAGACAGCTTGGGCTCCTGGCGCAGGATCACCTGGAAGTCCTTCAAGCCGCTCAGATCATCGCTCAATCGGCCACGCCCTACCGCCGTGCCTGCCTTGCCGCCCTGGCCGCCACCTTCGGCGTAGGACAGGTAGACCAACCGGTCTTCCTTGAAATCCGGCGACAGCACCACATCCAGCAAACCACCCTGCCCCTTGGCCCAGACTTGCGGCACGCCGCTCAGCGGCGCAGACAATTTTCCGTCACTGCTCACAAAGCGCAGCGCACCCGGCCGTTCGGTGACCAGGAAGCCTTGCTTGTCTGGTAAAAAAGCTACCGCCCAAGGGTGGTCCAGGCCTTTGACAATCGGGGTCGCGGTGATGCTGCCTTGCTCGCTGGGGAACTGCTGGGTATCGGCGGACAATACCGGACACGCCGTTGCCAGGGCACTGGCGCAGCAGGTAGCTAAAAGGGTTGTGCGTAGAAACATACCGTGGGGCTCCTTTCGTTCAGGGCCGGCGATTGCCATTGGCGTCTTGCGTCGGGGCTGAGGGTTGGGTGGCAGGACGTGCGGGAGCAGCATCACGCTGCGGATAACGATTGCCGATGCCGCCGTTTTCCAGGGTTGGCGGGCGAGGCACCGGCGCGATATAGGTGCCACGCATCGCCGGCGTATTGGGCTGGGTGCCCTGCATGCTGTTGGGATTGGCCCGCTTGATCGGGCTGTTATACGGATTGTTGTTGCCGGGTAGGTTCTGCGCCTGCACCCCACCACTCAAGGCAAGGCCCAGGACCAACACCACAAGGCTGCGTGTACGACTGCTCATGACAAAACCTCTCTGGGGCGAGGAATACCAGCATTCGATAACACGCTACGCGCAGGGTTCGGATTTGGTAACTAAATAGTTTCCGCGCAGGTGTAACACGGCTTGTCCAACGCCACTGCGGTGCTTGCCACGAAGGGGCTGACGATCAGATCAGTATGAAAATCCCTGCCAGAGCGGCAAAGATCGCCCACTTTTCCAGGTAGTAACGGGTGCGGTTACGCTTTTTCAGCTCCTTGCCCCGCAGGCGGATCTTGTAAAGGCGGGTAAAGGCGCGGTTCAAGCCACCGGTCTTGTCCCCGGCATCGTTGGGCGAACCGGCGGCAGCCATGACGTTGCGGCTGAACCAGCGATTGAACGCAGCCGCCCAGCGATATCTCATCGGGCGCTCAATATCACAGAACAAAATGATGCGGTTCTGCGCCGTGGTGTTTTCGGCGTAGTGGATGTAAGTCTCATCGAACATTACCGCCTCGCCGTCACGCCAGGAGTAGTTCTCACCGTCCACATTGATGTAGCAGCCTGGATCGTTGGGTGTATCCAACCCCAGGTGGTAACGGTAGGAGCCGGCATAGGGATCACGATGGCGCACCAACTTTGAGCCTGGCGGCAGTTCGGCAAACATCGCGGCCTTGATCGAACCGATGCTTTGCACCAGTTCGGTGGTGCGCGGGCACAGCTTCATCGCCGAAGGGTGACTGTCGCCGTACCACTTGAGGTAGAAGCGCTTCCAGCCCGACTTGAAAAACGAGTTGAAACCCACGTCGTTGTATTGGTCCGAGCGTTTGATCTCGCCAGCGCGCATCAGCTTCTGGCCCTCCTCGCGAATTTCCTGCCAATGCTCCTGGAGTGGACTCAGGTCGGGAAAGTCGCTGGGCGATAGGTACGGACGGCCGGGCAGTTTGGAGAACAGGTAGAGGAAGCAATTGACCGGTGCAAGGAAGGTCGAGTGGTCGCTTAGTTGACGGCCCAGTTTATGTCGCACCCTGCCACGCAGGTGGACATACGCGATGGAGATAACGTAGAGAGCAACAATGATGAGTTTCACGGGAATTCGTCACATGTCAGAAGAGTACAGGCTGCTCCTCCAGGCCGGGCCGGGGAGGAAAAATGCAGCACCTGAAATCACAATTCATTAACAGGCCCACGAGTGCCTTGGAGACAATTCGGATAGTGGCCAATGGCAGTTATTTTAGCCATAGATTGTAACCAAAGGTTAACTAAGAATTGTGAAAAGGTGTCTTCCAACTGTGTAGCCGCGCCACCTCGAAAGCACGGTGACGGGTCTGCCGGGCTGCGACGCAGCCCGGGAAAGGAGCGGCCTAACTCAGCCCAATGGCTGGTCATCCTTGCGTTCTCGCAGGGTAAAACGGTCGTCGTCCAATGGCGAATAGGCCACTGCTTTGCCACGCTTGAGGACCAGATGGCGGACCAGCGCGATGAGCATCCCCAGCAGTAGGCCGACCGCCAGGCTCAACGCAACCACCAGGACTTTTTTCGGCTTGATCGGGCTCAGCGGCTCCTGGGCGCGCCGGTCAATTGTCACCAGTTTCAAGGCGCTCATGTCGATATTCAGGCCACGCAGGCGCGCCACTTCAGCACGCAACGGCTCGACATCCTGCAGGAAAATATCTTCATTGCCCCGCCGCTTCATGACCTCGACCTGGCGATTGACCTCCAACAACTGCAGCTCTTTGCCGATTTCCGCGACACGGCTGTTGGTGAAATCATCGCTGGTGCGCTGTTGCAGGGCCGTACGCTCGGCTTCCAGGGCGTCGGTGCCAAGGAAGTACAAGGGGACCTGCTGGTTGTTGATCTCGGTGCGCATCACCTGGCTGGAACCGCTACGCCCGGCGTCGGCCATGGAGGAAGGAGTCGTCGGATTCTTAATGCCCATGGACTTGGCAATCGAGATGGCTTCGTTCAACTCTGCCAGGCGATTGGAGCGCTGCATTTTCATCTGCAGGCGCAGGGCACTGAGTTCATCTTCCAGCTGCGCACGCTTGAGCTTGTCGCCTTCCAGCAGCTTGGCGATTTTCGATTCTTTGTCGGTTTCGTAATTGGAGCGCGCCGCATCAATCTTGCCTTTGAGCTCGGCGAGGCGGTTGTTGACGATCACTTTAAGATCGGCGCCCACCTGCTCGCGTTCTGCAGCGATGGCGTAGTCGACAAAGCCGTTGAGAATCGCGACACCGTCGATATCCGTGGGGTATTGCAGTTCAAGGCGGATATAGCTGCTCAACGAGTCCGCTTTCTTCGGATCAGGCAAAATCAGGTTGATCGAGTTGCGGTTGAACGCCTCGAAACTCTGCTCCAGGCTGCGCCCCGGCTTCTGGAACGCTTCGAACAAGCCAGGGTTGGCCTTGAAAAAATTCAGCCGCGCATCGTACGAGTCCAGTTGCGCGCCCACTTTGGCCAGGGCATCCGCCGGCGGCAACTTGTAGACCTCCGAGCGATTGAGTGCATCTAGTTCATTGATAGCTGCCGGACGCAGCACGCTGCTGACCTGATACTCGCGGGGAGCCAGCAGCGCGTAACCAACTCCAACAAGGCCCGCAAAAAGAGTGCAGCCGATGACCAGTTTCTTCTGCCGCCAAATCGAGTGAAATAGCTCAAACAAATCAATTTCGTCAGACGCCACGGGGGCTTGAACCTGAGGAGTTCTATTCAAAATGGGGACATCCTTCAAAAAGTGGGCACTGGCTGTCCACTACACGATAGATCTGAATAACCAACTGAAAATGCAGGGACAACGCCCTGGATGTGGCTAACACGACATAAGGCAACGCTTATCCGACCCTTGAGTCACTGAAAAAATCCCTACAGCATTGAGATTGTTTTCCTTCAGAAAGAGTAATGTCATATAGACACTGCTTAGCGTAGACGACATATCGAGAAACATCGCTCTCACGATATGTCAAAACAGCTTTAAATATCTGCTGGCAAAGGAAAAAAACCGACCAAGCCACAACTTTGGGAAATTTCCCGCAAAACCTATTAATCAACCTTGATAGGAAGCATTTCTTGATGTTGGCGGTGCTTCATTTGCGCCTTATCAAACAGGAGTTGTACATGTCATCGCCCTCTACCCGCACCACCCCTTGCCCGACGGAGCTGGACAGGCAAGCCCTGCAAGGCACGTGGGAGCAAATAGCCCTGGAAGACAGCGGCATCGCCAACCCGCCGGATGAGCACAGTGCGCCCGGCGCGCTAACGACGATTGAGGGAGATCAGTTCCGGGTCATGACCCTGGACGGCGAGGTATTACTACAAGGGTGTTTTGCCCTGGATGCCAGCACCACACCCAAGAGCATCACCTGGATCGACGCCATAGGGGCTGACGCAGGAAAGCGCCTACCCGCCAGCTACACCCTGGATGACGAGCACTTCGTTTTTATCGCGGCCGATGAAGGTATGCCCCGGCCGACGCATTTCAGTACGACGCCTGGGCAGACGATGCGCACATTCGTGCGCAGGTCTTGAACAGATAAGAGGTATTCGTTTTTACGACGGGGTTTTCACGAACTCTTCACGTTTGGCGCGATAGGTTAAATCCAACTCCTCAGATGAATCCCTTGGCCCGCCGCCCCAGCGGGCCTTTTTTTGTCTTCAGGCCGAGCGCTTGACGGCAGTCAGGGTGTAGCACATCGGCAATTGCGCCGACTGGTTCTCGTACCGGTCGTAGAGCTCTTCGCGATTGGAGTGCGGGTACTCCTGCAAATGGCTGATCTGCAGGCCCGCGGCGATGGCCGCGCTGATAACTTCCCCAAAGGTGTGTACGAACCAGTACGACGCAGCGGTTGCGCCCTGGCTTGCCCCTTCATAGACAATCGCCTCGTGCTGCACAAAAGGCTCGCGGCGAAAGTATGAGGTGACCGGCAGCATCGGGTTGGCCGCTTCGGGATCGAATACCTCTAGGAACGGATGGGTTTCGTAGATCACCAGCGTTCCCCCCTCCTTAAGGGTGCTGGCGACATGCCGCATAAACAGCACGATATCCGGCATCCAATTCAGCACGCCAATGGTGATCAGGGCAAGGTCGAAGCGACCCTGCAAATGCTCGGGCAAATGATGAATATCGGCTTCGATAAATTCAGGTGAGTGCGGTGAGCGAGCCGCCAGTTCCGCCGCCTGCGCAAGAAACGCATCGGATTGGTCGATCCCCACCACGCTATTGGCGCCAAGGCCATACAGCGAGAGGCTTTCACGCCCGTTATTGCACCCCAGTTGCACCGCATCCCGGCCCTTGATTCCGACCTGCTGCAGCAGGGAGGTCAGCGTGGGGTCCAGGCAGTTGAAACCACGCTCGCCTACGGCGGCGAGCAGGCTTTGCCAGTGGGCGCCAGCTTTATGGTGCTCGGCGGATTCGTTCCAGGCGGCCTTGTTACTGGCGATAGCCTGTTGAGCAGACAGCGTGTCCATTGCGTCTCCAAACGATTGAGCGTGCGCAACAGGATGGCAATGAGCGCCGTCAAAAATAAAGAAGGGAGTTCGCCCCGCACCGATAGCCTCGCCATCCTTGAACCGGTAAAGAGCTATCACTGCAGGGCGAACGGAGGGAAATTAATCCACGGCCATGGGATGTTCAACTGTTATCAATTACAGAACCGACAATCGATACAACTTCGATACAAATCGCTGCTTTTTGTAGAGTTTTTACTCAAAACAGACAAACCAGGCACTTCTCACCACCCCACACGCCGGCCTGTCATATAACTCGCGCCTCACATATGCGACAATGCGCGCCAAATTCCAACATGCACCCCATATTTTCTGCTCGGCGACTGGGCACCACGCCTTGATGTCGCTGTTGACGCATGCCCGTTGGCCCGGGCTCCGAATGGGTCCCGGCCCAAATAAGCGCACCCCAAGCTATTGATAGGTAAAGTAATTGATCTCCACAGCTAACATCACCATGCAGTTCGGCGCCAAGCCGCTGTTTGAGAACGTCTCGGTCAAGTTCGGCGCCGGTAACCGTTATGGTTTGATCGGTGCCAACGGTTGCGGCAAGTCGACCTTCATGAAAATCCTCGGTGGCGACCTTGATCCGTCCGGCGGCCAGGTGATGCTGGAGCCGAACGTGCGCCTGGGTAAGTTGCGCCAGGATCAGTTCGCCTACGAAGAATTCAACGTGATCGACACCGTGATCATGGGTCACGAAGAGCTATGGAAGGTCAAGGCCGAGCGCGATCGCATCTACTCGCTGCCGGAAATGAGCGAAGAAGACGGCATGGCCGTGGCCGAGCTGGAAACCGAGTTCGCCGAAATGGACGGCTACACCGCCGAATCCCGTGCAGGTGAACTGCTGTTGGGCCTGGGTATCGGCATCGAGCAGCACTTCGGCCCGATGAGCGAAGTGTCCCCAGGCTGGAAGCTGCGCGTATTGCTGGCCCAGGCGCTGTTCTCGGATCCGGAAGTGTTGCTGCTCGACGAGCCAACCAACCACCTGGACATCAACACCATTCGCTGGCTGGAAAACGTCCTGACCCAGCGTAACAGCCTAATGATCATCATCTCTCACGACCGTCACTTCCTGAACAGCGTGTGCACCCACATGGCTGACCTGGACTACGGCGAGCTGCGCCTGTTCCCGGGCAACTACGATGAGTACATGACCGTAGCGACCCAGTCCCGCGAGCAATTGCTGTCGGACAACGCCAAGAAGAAAGCGCAGATCTCCGAACTGCAATCGTTCGTCAGCCGCTTCTCGGCCAACGCCTCGAAAGCCAAGCAGGCCACTTCCCGTGCCAAGGCGATCGACAAGATCCAACTGGCCGAGGTCAAGCCTTCGAGCCGTGTGAGCCCGTTCATCCGTTTCGAACAGACCAAGAAGCTGCACCGCCAGGCGGTCATCGTCGAGCGTATGGCCAAAGGCTTCGACGGCAAGACACTGTTCAAGGACTTCAGCTTCCAGGTTGAAGCTGGCGAGCGCGTGGCAATCATCGGCCCGAACGGTATCGGCAAGACCACCCTGCTGCGCACCCTGGTCAACGAATTGACCCCGGACGCCGGCAGCGTGAAATGGACCGACGCGGCCGAGCTGGGCTACTACGCCCAGGACCACGCCCATGACTTCGAAGACGACGTCACGCTGTTCGATTGGATGGGCCAGTGGGCTCAAGGCGAACAAGTGATCCGCGGCACCCTCGGGCGCATGCTGTTCTCCAACGACGAAATCCTCAAATCGGTCAAGGTCATCTCTGGTGGTGAGCAAGGTCGCATGCTGTTCGGCAAGCTGATCCTGCAAAAGCCCAACGTACTGGTGATGGACGAACCGACCAACCACTTGGACATGGAATCCATCGAGGCGCTGAACCTGGCGCTGGAGAACTATCCAGGCACGCTGATCTTCGTCAGCCACGACCGTGAGTTTGTATCGTCCCTGGCCACCCGCATCATCGAGCTGAGCCCAAGCGGCGTGATCGACTTTAGCGGCACCTATGACGACTACCTGCGTAGCCAGGGTGTAGTGTTCTAAGCACAACAACACAGCAAAAAAGTAGCAAGCAGGCTTGTTGTGGCGAGCGGGCTTGCCCCGCGCTGGGTGGCGAAGCCGCCCCAATGGCCTCACCGACTGCTGTCAGATAGACCGAGGGGGATGGTTTTGGGGCGGCTTCGCCACCCAACGGGGGACTAGCCCCCTCGCCACAGGGGGGGGTTGTGGCAGCCTGGAGTTTGCTGCGCAACGCTGACTTTTTGTGGCGAGCGGGCTTGCCCCGCGCTGGGCTGCGTAGCAGCCCCAATCACTAATCCCCCCGCATTTCATCAGATACACCGCGGGTGCAGGTTTTAGGGCTGCTACGCAGCCCAGCGCGGGGCAAGCCCGCTCGCCACAACCACAACCACAACCATACCCACCACAACAAGGCGGCGCCGACAATCGTTAGCCTGCTTCCTTTTTCCCCAAGCCCTTGCCATGATGCGTTCACCGCCCTGCCGCGAATGAGCCTCCATGCCTACCGCTCCCAGCTCCCTGTCGATCACCCTGCAGATCGTCTCCATCGTTTTCTATACCTTTATCGCGTTCATCTGCATCGGCCTGCCGATTGCCGTCATTCCAGGCTATGTCCACGAACAACTGGGCTTCAGCGCCGTGGTTGCTGGCCTGACCATCGGTTCGCAGTACCTGGCCACCCTCCTCAGCCGCCCCATGGCCGGGCGTATGTCGGACAACGTCGGCACCAAGCGCGCGATCGTGCTCGGTTTGAGCGGCATCCTGCTCAGCGGCGTGTTGACGTTTATCGCCACGCTGCTGCAGAGCCTGCCCAACCTGAGCCTGGGAATTCTGATTGTCGGCCGCGTGCTGCTGGGCGTGGCCCAAGGCCTGATTGGCGTCGGCACCATCAGTTGGTGCATGGGCCAGGTTGGCGCCGAACACACCGCACGCTCGATCTCTTGGAACGGCATCGCCTCCTATGGTGCCATCGCCATTGGCGCACCACTGGGCGTGGTGATGGTCGCGCAATACGGCTACAACAGCCTGGGTATCGCGCTGGCGGTGCTGGCCGGGCTCGGCCTGGTGCTGATCCGCAAAAAGCCCTCGGTGCCAGTGGTGCGCGGCGAACGCCTGCCGTTCTGGGCAGTGTTCGGGCGGATCGCGCCGTTTGGCGCCAGCCTGTGCCTGGCCTCCATTGGCTACGGCACCCTGACCACCTTCATTACCCTGTTCTATCTGAGCCGCGGCTGGACCGGCGCTGCCTGGTGCCTGACGGTGTTTGGCATCTGCTTTATCCTTTCGCGCCTGCTATTTATCTCCAGCATCAACCGCTTTGGCGGATTCCGCGCAGCAATTGCCTGCATGACCCTGGAAACCGTCGGCCTGGCGCTCCTGTGGCTTGCGCCCTCTCCCGCCATCGCCCTGATCGGCGCCGGCCTCACTGGTTTTGGCCTGTCGCTGGTGTACCCGGCGTTGGGCGTGGAGGCCATCAAGCAGGTGCCCAATAGCAGCCGGGGAGCCGGGCTGAGTGCCTATGCGGTATTTTTTGACCTGGCGCTGGCGATTGCCGGGCCGTTGATGGGCGCGGTGGCGTTGAACCTGGGTTATTCGTGGATATTTTTCTGTGCGGCGCTACTGTCCGTCACGGGCCTGGGCCTGACCTTGCTGCTGATGCGCCGGGCCTACTGATCTGCGGTCTGCATCCCGGCCCGCGGGTGCTGGCCGAGGGTGCGCCCGAAAAAACGCCCGGCCTCGGAGATCAGGTCGCGGTGAATACCCTCGCGGTCCACCCCATCGGCATCTGTACACAGCGCCGGCATCAGCGCCAGTTGCTCATCATCGCAAGGGGCCATGAAGATAAAGTGCCCGGCACCGGCCAACAGTTTGAAATCCGGTGGCTGCGGCAGTTTGCGCGCCAGGGCGGCAGCGTTTTTATCCACGGCCACCAGTTTGTCGCCATCGCCGCTATACAGCAGCACCGGTACATGCACGTCAACCAGGGTGTGCCGACCAAACATCAGACTCAGCGGCGCCATCAGCATCAATGCATGGATCCGGGAGTCAGCCTGGGGTTGCAGATCATCGCGGTCGACCACCAGCTCACCCTTGGTCGTACAAGCATCACGGTCTTCGGGACGTTCCTGGCAATAACGGCGCAAGCGCTCGAAATCCGGCTTGGCCCCGGCCAGGATCAGCGCCGTCTCGCCACCCGCCGAATAGCCGATTACACCCACCTGGTCCACATTGACGAACGGCGACAACATCGCGTCGCCGAGGGCCGCAGTAATCGCTGCAGAAATCTGGATCGGCCGGCCATACAGATTGCTCAAGGTGCCCAGGCGGCTGTGGTCCTTGTAGTTATCGCCGGGATGCAGCACCGCCACCACCACAAACCCTTTGCGCGCCAGCGACGTCGCCAGGTCGTGCAAAGCCAGGGGTGTCCCGGTGTTGCCATGAGACAGCATCAGCAGCGGGAAGCGGCCAATGGCGACCTTGGCATCCTCGGTGGCGGCGACGCGATAGGCGCCTACTTGGCTGATATGTTCGCGACCCGTGGACGGATAAAACGCGATGGCCTTCATCGGCTGCGAATCCAGCGGGTCGGGAAAGCTCATCCGGTGATAGCCCACGCTCCAATGGGGATGCGGGGCCACGGCGGCGTGCACTGAAACAAGGCCGCCGAGCAGGGAAACCAGCAAAACTGCACAAAGACGCATCATGGGGATGTCCACCTGTGCTGTGTGACGCCTGCAAGTCGGTTCAGGCGCGGACGGTATGATCCTGTACTGCATAAGCTGCGCCAGATTCGCCCGCTCAAAGCAAAAAACTCCGTATTCCGCTGGTTTTCAGGCCAACAGAATACAGAGTTTAGGCGCCTCTAATCAGATTGATAGCGAGTCGCGGGGAAATTTACACAGGCCTTACGCAGCGACGAACAATTGCTCGGCGATCAGCGCATTGGCGTCGTTCAGCGCCTTGCTGCGCGCTTCGTCACCGTAGGCCAGGCCATGGGCACGGACGAATTCAATATCGGTGATGCCGAAGAAGCCCAGCAGTACTTTGAGGTAGTCCTCGTGTCCCACGCCGGTAGGTTGGCCAACATGCAGGCCACCGGCGGTAGAGACCACGATGACCTTCTTGTTGCCGCACAGGCCTTCCGGACCGGCTTCGGTGTAGCGGAAAGTCTGGCCGGCGACGGCAATGCGGTCGATCCAGGCCTTGAGTTGGGTGGGGATGGTGAAGTTATACATTGGCGCGGCGATGACCACTGCGTCGGCAGCCAGGAACTCGGCCAGGGTCGATGCGCTCAGGTCGGCCTCGTGCTTTTGCACCGCATCACGCAACTCGGCAGCGGTACCCAAGGCGCCCAGGGTAATCCCGGAAAAATGGTTGATCCCTTCGCTCGCCAGGTCGCGGTAGGTCACTTCCACACCCGACTCGGCCGCTTGCCAAGCCTTGACCACTTCGCGGCTCAATTGGCGGGACACCGAGTTGTCACCAAGGATGCTGGAATCGATATGCAAGAGTTTCATGTGGGATCTCCAAGTGAGGACCGCCACCGGGCGATCTGATGGGGAGGATCCTACAGATCAATCCAATAGCCGATTAGCCGGTTAAAATGCGATAGTTCGTCCCACTGACAGGACAATAGGCCCAACATGCAAGACCTCAATGACCTCTACTATTTCGCCAAGGTGGTGGAAGCCGGTGGCTTCGCGGCGGCTGGCCGGCTGCTGGGGATCCCCAAGTCGCGGCTGTCGCGGCGCATTGCCGAACTGGAAGAACGCCTCGGCGCCCGCCTGTTGCAGCGCACCACCCGACAATTGACCCTGACGGCCGTCGGCGAACGCTACCTGGGGCATTGCCAGGCGATGCTGCTGGAAGCCGAAATGGCCGACGAAGCGGTGGCCAACATGTCCAGCGAGCCCCGGGGACGCCTGCGGGTCAGTTGCCCGGTGGGCCTGGCCCACGAAATCCTGCCGACCGTAGTGGCGCAATTTCTCGCAGCGCACCCGCTGGTGCAGTTGGAAATGATGCTGATCAATCGCCGCGTCGACCTGGTGGCCGAGGGCGTAGACGTGGCCTTGCGCGTGCGCGAACTGGGGGATGAAGACCCGCTGCTGGTGACTCGCCGCCTGCGCCAGGCACAGACGGCCATGGTCGCCAGCCCCGAGTTTGTGCATGGCCGCCAGATCAACACCCCGGCCGACCTCAAGCACCTGCCGGTATTGGGCGCCCTGGAAGCCGATCGCCTGGTCCACCTGCGTATGCTCGACCCTGCCGGCAATGCCACCGACCTGGCCATGGAGGCACGCCTGGGCATCGACGACTTCCTGGTACGCAAAGCCAGCGCCCTTGCCGGTCTGGGTTTCACCGTGCTGCCGATGATGTATTGCGAGCAAGAACTGGAAACCGGCCAACTGGTGCAATTGCTGCCCGAATGGTCATTGCCCGGTGGTTGGCTGCAAGCGGTGTACCCGCACCGACGCGGCGTATCCCCAGCGGTACGCGCCTGGATCGACTTTCTGGCCCATGCTTTCAACAATTGCGGAGATCGCCTGCTATGAGTAGCCGGATCATGAGCGAAAACGACGTCGCCCAGTTCTGCCTGGGCCTGCCCGGAGCACGGGAGGATTACAAATGGGGTGGCGTGCGGGTGTTCTCGATTGCCGACAACAAGATGTTTGCCCTACAGAACCTGCGGGGTGATTCTCTGGCGTTCAAGGTCGACAAGGAGCTGTTCCTCGGCCATGTGGACCGCCCGGGCATCCACCCGGCGCCCTACCTGGCGCGAGCGCAGTGGATCATCATGCAAGTGCCCTACCCGCTGGGCGGCGAGGAACTGCGCGACTTGTTGCAGCGCTCCCACCAGTTGGTGGTAAGCAAACTGCCCAAGCGCACGCAGATCGGGCTCAAGCTGGTGTAGGAGCTGGCTATCTAGAAGACTGACAGCAGCGTGCCGCCAAGAAACAACTGATCGATCCAGAACACCTGGTGCAACAACACGATCAGCCAGAACACCACCTGGAACGACACCTTGCGTGTCTTGTGGCGAAACACCTGCTGCGCGACCAGGGCGCCCGGCCAGCCACCGGCCAGCTCCATGGCATGCAGGATCTTTTCCGGGGTACGCCAACTGTCGCTCTGGGCCTTGCGCTTGTCGCTCCAGTACAGGCAAAACGTCACCAAGCTGACCAGCCCATAAGCCGCCAGCGGGATCAGCGACACCCCGCGATACGCCAGCAGTGCCGCGCCAAACAGCGGCACGGCGCACAGCAGCACAAACACCAGGGCCTTCATGCGCAGATGCTGAATGCTCATCACGCCTTGGCCGCCGCCCAGTCAATCCAGCCGAACTGCCAGGTGGCCAGGATCAGCAAACCGAACGCAATGCGGTACCAGGCAAACACTGCATAACTGTGGCTGGCGATGAACTTGAGCAGGCCGCGCACCGCAATCATTGCGAAGATGAACGAGACTACAAACCCGACGGCAAACACCGGCAGGTCCGCAGGCTGGAACAAGTCACGGTACTTGTAGCCCGAATACACCGCCGCCCCGACCATGGTTGGCATCGCCAGGAAGAACGAAAACTCGGTCGCCGTCTTGCGCGACAGGCCGAACAGCAGGCCACCGATAATCGTCGAGCCGGAACGCGAGGTCCCCGGAATCATTGCCAGGCATTGGGCAAAGCCCACTTTCAAGGCATCTTTCCAGGTGATGTCATCGACGGTTTCGGCATGGACGGTATGTTCGCGGCGCTCGGCCCACAACATGATCACCCCGCCGATCACCAGCGCGGTGGCCACGGTGATGGGGTTGAACAGGTATTCGTGGATCAGGTCGGCAAATATCACCCCCAACACCACCGCCGGCAGGAAAGCGATCAGCAGGTTGACCGTAAAGCGCTGGGCATTGCGCTGGGTCGGCAGGCCGGTGACCACGTCGAGGATCTTGCGCCGGAACTCCCAGACCACTGCCAGGATGGCGCCCAATTGAATGATGATGTTGAACGCCATGGCGCGTTCGCCACCGAAGTCGAGCAAATCGGCGACGATGATCTGGTGCCCGGTACTGGAGATCGGCAAGAACTCCGTCAGCCCTTCGACAATGCCAAGTATCAATGCCTGAAAGGCGGTCCAAAGATCCATTATTCCCCCAAAAGGTCATGCGACGGCATGCCTCGTTGATATTTTCTAGGTGTTCACTAACGATGAGCACGCCGCAAGGCCGCGTGCAGGATCAAGGCTGAACTGCAAAAATTCTGTGAAAAATCAGGCAGCACTCAGGTTTTTTGATTCCGGGCCGAAAGCCTATCAGACAAGCCCGAATTTCGCTTCGCGTTATCACTGGCCGATCAACGCAGCACCGAAAATTATAAGAACGCGGAGTGACAAGACTATGAACAGTTTGCGCAATATGTCGATCAGCCGGCGCCTCTGGATGATCCTGATAGTCGCCGTGTTGATGTTGTTGACCCTGGGTTTGCTGATGCTCAAGCAGATCCATGACGATCTCTACCAGGCCAAGAGCCAGCAGACCCAGCATGTGGTGCAGACCGCCAGCGGGATTCTGAATTTTTATCACGGCCTCGAAACCAGCGGCGTGCTGACCCGCGAAGCCGCGCAGAAGCAAGCCCTGAGCGTGGTGCGCGGCCTGCGCTATGACCAGGACGACTATTTCTGGATCAATGACCTGACGCCGGTGATGATCATGCACCCGGCCAACCCCAAGCTTGACGGCCAGAACCTCTCGGCCATCCGCGACCCGGACGGCTTTGCGATCTTCAATGAATTTGTCACCCTGGCCAAGGCCAAGGGCGCCGGCATGGTCGATTACCGCTGGCCCAAACCGGGAGCGGATGCGCCGGTGGCCAAGACCTCCTATATCCAGTTGTTCGAACCCTGGGGCTGGATCATCGGCTCCGGCGTGTATGTAGATGATGTGCAGGCGCAGTTCCGTGGCCAGGTGTGGCAGGCGTCCCTCGTCGGTCTGGGCATCGCGTTGATCATGACCCTGCTGGTGGTGCTGATTGCCCGCAGCATCGTGCGTCCGCTGCAAGATGCGGTACATGCCATGGCCAATATCGCCAGCGGCGAAAGCGACCTGACCCGCAGCCTCGACACCCACGGCCAGGACGAAGTCACGCAGCTGTCCCAGCACTTCAATACATTCACCGCCAAACTGCGCCAGGTGGTCAGTCAGTTGCAGGTCTGCGCCAATGCCCTGGGCCAGTCGTCCGCCGAACTGGGCAGCAACGCCAGCCAGGCCCATGACCGCAGCCAGCAGCAGTCCCAGCAAATGGAGTTGGTGGCCACTGCCATCAATGAAGTGACCTACGGCGTGCAGGACGTGGCCAAGAATGCCGAACACGCCGCCAGTGAAATGCGCGATGCGCAAATCCAGGCCGAACAGGGCCAGGTGAACATCGACGGCAGCCTGCAACAGATTGATGCACTGTCCGGGACTATCAGCCAGGCGGTGGAAGTGATCCGTACCCTGTCCTCGGAAAGCACGCAGATTGGCGGGGTGCTGGAGGTCATTCGCTCGATTGCCGAGCAGACCAACCTGCTGGCCCTCAATGCCGCCATCGAGGCGGCCCGCGCAGGCGAACAGGGCCGTGGCTTTGCCGTAGTTGCCGACGAAGTACGCCTGCTGGCCCAGCGCACGCAAAAATCCACCGCCGAGATCCAGAGCATGATCGAACGCCTGCAGGGGCATTCCGAAGCGGCGGTCAAGGTCATCAGCGACAGCCACCAGGCCTCGCAACTGACCATCGAGCAAGCCGGCCAGGCGGGCGCCAGCCTCACCGCCATCGGCCAGGCCCTGCGCAACCTCAACGGCCTGAACGCCTCGATTGCCAGCGCGACCCTGCAACAGGCCCATGTGGTGGAAGACATCAACCAGAACGTGACGCAGGCAGCCGGCCTGTCCCACAGCACGGCGCTGGCGGCCCAGCAATCGAGCGTCGCCAGCGTGCACCTGAAGGATTTGAGCGAAGAACTCAACGGCTTGCTGCGTCAGTTCAAGGTCTAGACAGCGGGACTCTGGGGTTTCCTGTGATTGGGGCGGCTGCAAGCCCCCTGTGGCAAGGGGGCTTGGCCCCCGCTGGGCTGCGCAGCGTCCCTAAAACCAGGCACCTCGGTGTGCCTGCCGGAGTCTGGTGAGGCTGTTGGGGCGGCTTCGCCACCCAGCGCGGGGCAAGCCCGCTCGCCACAGGAAAGCCAACTGCCCATGTCCTGCCGCAAGCCCCCTGTGGCAAGGGGGCTTGTCCCCCGCTGGGCTGCGCAGCGGCCCTAAAACCAGGCACCTCGGTGTGCCTGTCGGAACATGGTGAGGCTGTTGGGGCGGCTTCGCCACCCAGCGCGGGGCAAGCCCGCTCGCCACAGAAAAGTCAGCGGCCCATAGACCGCTGCAAACCCCTGTGGCAAGGGGGCTTGTCCCCCGCTGGGCTGCGCAGCGGCCCTAAAACCAGGCACCTCGGTGTGCCTGCCGGAGTCTGGTGAGGCTGTTGGGGCGGCTTCGCCACCCAGCGCGGGGCAAGCCCGCTCGCCACAGGAAAGCCAACTGCCCATGTCCTGCCGCAAGCCCCCTGTGGCAAGGGGGCTTGTCCCCCGCTGGGCTGCGCAGCGGCCCTAAAGCCAGGCACCTCGGTGTGCCTGCCGGAATCTGGTGAGGCTGTTGGGGCGGCTTCGCCACCCAGCGCGGGGCAAGCCCGCTCGCCACAGGAAAGTCAGCGGCCCATAGACCGCTGCAAACCCCTGTGGCAAGGGGGCTTGTCCCCCGCTGGGCTGCGCAGCGGCCCTAAAACCAGGCACCTCGGTGTGCCTGCCGGAGTCTGGTGAGGCTGTTGGGGCGGCTTCGCCACCCAGCGCGGGGCAAGCCCGCTCGCCACAGGAAAGCCAACTGCCCATGTCCTGCCGCAAGCCCCCTGTGGCAAGGGGGCTTGTCCCCCGTTGGGCTGCGCAGCAGCCCCAAACCAACCACCTCGGTGTGTCTGACGGAACGTCGTAAGGCTGCCACGACAAGCAGCGCAACCGGCAAGATTTTGCCCCGTCGGTTGGGTACAATCGCCCTCCTCTTCGACTCTCCCAAGGAATCCCATGTCCGGGCTTGAACTGTTTGCCGCCGCGCTGGGGGTGATTGCCGTCTGGCTGACGGTCAAGCAGAACCCATGGTGCTGGCCGATCGGCCTGGTCATGGTGCTGCTGTACACCTGGGTGTTCTTCGAAGTGAAGCTGTATTCCGACATGCTGCTGCAAGTGGTCTATGCCGGCCTGCAAGTCTATGGTTGGTGGCAATGGACCCGCGCCGGCGAGGTCAAGCAAGGTCGGCAAGTCACCAGCCTGGGCACCCAATCCATTCTCCTGAGCCTGGCCATTGGCGCAACGGGCAGCCTGCTGCTGGGCGCGGCCATGGCGCACTGGACCGATGCCGCGCAACCCTGGCTGGATGCCGCGCTGACCGGCTTCAGCCTGGTGGCGCAGATGTGGATGGCGCAAAAACGCGTGCAATGCTGGGCGCTGTGGATCGTGGTCGATGTGATTTTTGTCGGCCTGTTTGTCTACAAAGGGCTGTACCTGACAGCCGCGCTCTACGCCTTGTTCACCGTGATTGCCGTGCAGGGCTGGCGGGAATGGCGCGCCGACCCGGCGTTGCGCACATGAAGGTGCTGGTGATGGCAGGCCCTGAGTCCAGCGGTAAAAGCTGGCTGGCCGAGCAGTTGCAGGCGCATTTCGGTGCAGTGCTGGTGGGGGAATACGTGCGCTATTTCATCGACCACTATCAGCGCGATACGACCCTGGCCGATATCCCGGACATCGCCCGTGGCCAACTGGCCTGGGAAGATGCCGGCCGCGCCCGGCAGCCGCAACTGTTGATCCTCGATACCCACCTGCTGACCAACAAACTGTGGAGCCTGACCCTATTTGGCGATGCCCCAGCGTGGCTTGACGAGGCGCTGCTGGCCCGTCACTACGACCTGCATCTGCTGCTGTCACCCGAAGGCATTGGCTGGACCGCCGATGGCCAGCGCTGCCAGCCAGACCTGGCTGACCGCCAGGCCTTCTTCCAGGCCAGCCGCGACTGGCTGGAGCAGCATCAGCAGCCCTTCAAGGTGATTGGCGGGGATTGGCAGGCGCGCCATGACCAGGCCTTTGCCGCCGTGACGCAACTGCTCGCCGAATAAATCCCCTATTCGTGAATCACCTGCTGTTGATACAGCGGATCAGCCTTGATCTGCTGTTCGGTAAACGGCAACGGGCTAAGCTGTTTCGCGGAAAAGGCCTGGGTCTGATCCTTGAAGTGCGGCGACGCCGGGTCGCTGGACAGCGAGAACGCCAACACTCCTTCAGCCTTCGGCCCCTTGTCGTCAAAGGTCACGATCTGCAAGTAACTGCTGCCGCTGACCACCTCACGCTTGCCATCGGCTCGCGGCACACTCTGCATGGCGTTGTAAATGCCAAGTGCCTGCGGCCCGCCATGCATCGGGGTGCTGCCAGATACCTGGATATCGCCCCAACGCGCGCCCTCCTTCAAGCCCGACTCACTCACCTGCTGCATCGAAGCCAGCATCGCCTCACGCAACGCCTTGGCCACCTGCGGCTGTTCGATGGCCAGCCCGCGCGGGGTGGTTTGCGCCTGGCTCGGGTCAAACGCCACACGCCACACATCCGGCATGTGCTGCACTTGCTCCATTACGTGGATGAAATGCACCAGGCCCAGGCCGCTATCAAGGTTGGCTTTCTGGTCCCAGTCCTTGAGGCGGGTGCACGGGACTTTCAGGGACTCATCCGGCTGTTGCGCGCAGAATGTGAGCAGATCCGGCATCACCTGGCCGGCCAGATACACCCGGTTGTCCAGCACCATATGCTGCAAATCGGCAACGGTGATCGGCTGCTTTTCCAGGGTCTGCAAACGTTGCAAGGCAAACCGTGCGCGCGCGCCCAGGGCGATCTGATCCTGGCTGATCAACGGCGAAAAACCGGTCAACGGCGCCTTGGGGTTGGCCATCCACGCCGAGTCGTTGGAATGCTGCACGTAGTCCCGACGCTCCAGTTGCGGTAGTTGATCAGCGGCGAAGATCCCCGGCTGCGCCGCCCGCGGATCGATATCCCAGGCACAGGCGCTGTGGGCGCCGTCGAGCACGATCAACTCCAGGCCGGCCCGTGGATCACTGCATTGCTCGAGTTTTTTCGCGCTGACATTGGGTACCACCGACAGGTTCATGTACAGGCTTTGCCCCTGGTCATCCGCCGCCAGCGTATTGACCCACGGAATGCCTTGGAGGGTGTGCACCGAGGCTTGCAAGTCCTTGAGGCTGCGGGCCTGATTCATCGCGTACCACTGGTGCAAAACACGATCGTTGCCAAGGTTGGCGTCGCGCAGGCTGAAGGCGTATTGGCCATTCCAGTCCAACTTGCCGGGCCATTGCACCACCGGCCCGAACTGCGAACTGTAGACCGTTTGCGAGTGGTCCTTGAGGCTGCCATCGGCGCCGTTGACCTGCACCGTCACCTGGGTTTTCTGCAGAGGGATCGACTTGCCGTCCAGCAGGTAACGGGTCGGGTCTTTCGGATCAAGCGTCAGGCGATACAACGTGAAGTGCTTGGACGTATCGACCGTGTGAGTCCACGCCACATGCTGGTTAAAGCCGATATTGACCACCGGCAGGCCCGGCAAGGCGCCACCCATCACATCTAACTGGCCAGGGATAGTCAGGTGCATCTGGTAAAAGCGCATGCCACCAATCCACGGAAAATGGGGATTGGCCAACAGCATGCCGCGCCCGTTGAACGAGCGCTCGCCGCCCACCGCCACGGCGTTACTGCCGCGATCCAGGGCAAAGCGCTGCTGATTCAGGGTGGCGAGCTCAAAAGCCCGCGCACTGCGCTGCACCGCCACGCCGGGTTGGGGCGGTGTCGCGCCCACCAGGGCCTCGGCAAATTGCCCCACTCCACCTTCCACCAACAGGCGCCGGGTCAGCTTGATCAGGTCAGCCGTGTTGATCGGCCGCACCCAGGCGCCCTGGCACTGCATTGGCCGGCCCTTGGTCCCGCGCTCCTGCAGATAACGGTTGTACCCCGCCACATATCCCTCAAGACGCTGCTGCACTTGGGGTGTCTGCGCCGTCCAGAAGGTCGCCACATCCTCGGGCGTATTGAGCCAGGTAAAGAACACATCACTGGTGAGGTTGTTGCGCTCCTCCAGGGTTGCCTGCTCGGCGCCGAAATAGCGCGCACGCTGACCGTTGACGGTCACCACTTCATTGGCCAGCAGGCACAGGTTGTCTTGCGCGTAGGCATAACCAATGCCATAGCCCAGGCCGCGCTCATCGCTGGCGCGAATATGCGGGATACCAAAACCGGTGCGGCGGATATCGGCGCTCATCGCACCTGCCTGTACTTCACTCGCCTGGCGGGCCGTCGCACACAGGCTTACCCCCAGCAACACACCAACCACGCACACCCTGGACAACCCGTTGGAAATAATCACGCAGACCCCATCATCAAGCCAAATTAAACGCCCAAGGCGGGGCCGACTCGCCAACGCCAGCCCATGGATAAAGACGTAGAAATGCGCAGAAATTTAGGCCGCGCGCGGCTTATTTACCGGCGCCAGGAATGTGACAGACGTGTTACTGACAAAATTTATACGGGTTGGACTTCATGATTTGCGCGACTCATACGTCTTATTAACTAAGAGCACCATCACTTTCCTGATCAGGCTCTGATAAGGAGTTTTTGCATGTACAACCCGCAACTGCCCACGGATGGACATTCTATGGCCCACGACGCCACTTTTGGCTCGGGCAGCCAGGCTTTCGCCAAGGCGCCCGAGCAACAAGGCAACCAACGCATCCGGCATCTACTCAAGTGTTTTGGATTGCGCACCAGCCTGATCCGGCTGAAAGTCATCGACGCCCTGCTCACCGCCGCCGATAACGGCCGCACGCTGGGGGTCCGTGGTGTGCACAGCCATTTGCTGGGACTGGGCATCCCGCTATCGTTTCTCAGTGTGCGCGAGGTGCTCAAGCGCCTGTGCAGCGAGGGTGTGATCACGCTCAACAGCGATAAAAGCTACAGCCTCCATGAAGAGGCTGCCAAAGTCCTGGCCGCAGGCGCCGGGCTCAACGGTTAGGCTTGACCTTGCGGCGCATGACGCCGTTGATCACCACCACGATCACCGCCACGGCAATGGCGATGTACTGGAACGTCTTCTCACTGATGGCGCCGATGTTCTGCAAATAGGACAGGCCAAACATCGTGCCGAGGACGACCAGGGAAATCAGAATCGAGTAAATCAAGCGTTGCTTCTGGGTCATGACGGGTTCCTGAAACCTGAAAAATTGTATCCGCGCTGTAGCGCCAGCCAGGCTGACCGCCTACCGGTTGACGGGGATGGGTCTGCTAAAACGGGGCTTTATATTACAGACCATGAGTCGCTTTGGCTTGTCTTCTGCCCGAATCAGTGGAGTTGGGTGCAGATAGGCCCTACTGAACACTCGCCCGTTTTCTGCGCTAACAATTCACCTGTGGATACGTCGGATCGACTTCACCACTGAACATGGGAAAACCGGAGGCCAGAGGGTCTTCAGGTGTTTGGTCCCACACAGGTGAACAGTCATGACTTCAATAGCCGTCCAGCCTTCCATGCCGAGCTTTGCCCCCTTCCTTACACAAGACGTGCCCCCAGCGTCCGCCCAACAGCCCACGCCGCCTGCTGCGCCAGAAACGCCCAGCCCAGCCCTCCAGCAAGCCCTGGGCGATCAGCGCAACTGGCAAGCCTTGGCGCAGCAGCTCAAACAGGCGGCCCAACCACTGACCGGCGAAGCTGACGCGGGTGCGGTCGCGTCAGCCTTGGCGGGAATATCTATCACGCCTGACGCCGACTCTTCCTATGCCCGACACTCCGTTGCCCGGGACGAAACCTGCGTCGACCTTGAACGTTTTTTGCTCAAGCATGGAATAACGCTGCCGCGCAGCCGAGCCGAACTGCTGGACCTGGCCCAGGCCGTGGAAATCCGGTCTCTGCAGCATCCCTACGCCAACTACGGCGGCGGATTGTCCTGGCCCCTACCCTTGAGCGTTTCACAGCAGCTGTCTATCGGCACACTCTTGCGCACTCACTCGCCAGGCTTATCAGGCCTGCCATTGACCGATCAAAGCGCCGGAGCGCTGGGTTATCTGGCCAGCGCCGTAGACTTGTCCGAGGACGAACTCAAGGCCCCCGGCAAGGCACTGGAAAAGCTCATCCAGTCACCCCGTGGGCAGGCATTGGGGCAAGCGATACAGCAACAGCTCAAAGGCATCGCGACGCCAAACAGCGTCAGCGACTATGTGCTGGCAGCGATCAATCTGGGGCTTGACCCAGAGTCCATCAACCAACCCCGCAGAAACACAGTCGCCGGCTTTGACCTGGCGCAGGAACAGCACTGGGGTAAATCGCCTGCTTCCATCGTCAACGCCCTGAGCAACCATTTGCGCCTGAGCGGCAAGACCACGGCAGCCACGGCCGGATTCGGCGCGCACCTGCTATTGGCACGCATCGCACCGCAGTTCCTGGTCAAGGACATCCCTGCCAACCTGACCTATGGCAGCCAGGCGTGGGCCAGCTTTCAGTTGGCAGTGGCAAAGATAGAAGCCGGCACCCCCGGGGTGACACCACAGATGAGTTACGCCCAGATCATGAGCATCGCCCATACAACGCAGGCGCCTGTGGATGATGCAATTCAGACGGCCGTCTTGATTGACTGGGCGGTAGCCAACGGCATTCTCGATAAAAAACACGACAGCCTTTACAGCAGCGATGAGATTGAACGTGCGCGCACTGACTTCAACCAGCAGTTGCAGGAGCGAGCGACCGCCTCCAGCCAACTGCGCACGCCCCTGCCCGAACTGAAACAGATCGCCCTGGCCAGGCTAGAGCAGTTGTTTGGCAAAGGCATCCCCTTCGAAGAAAAATGCATACAGGCCGACTATCCGTTTCGTTCCACCCGGCTTTTTCAGGGCACTTACTCGATGCTGGACATCGCGATGATGGAGCGTCAGGACATGCCAACCTGGAAAACCACGAACAGTCGTATTCCCATCGACAGGCTCAACAAACAGCAGGACATCAACGTCTTCAACCGTTTCAGAACGCAATTCGACACGGTTATCAGCCTTCAAAAACAAGGCCTGAAAACCACGATTAAACACATGATTGCGCAATTGTCATTAGCCGATCGCCACAACCTTGAGCACGGGCAGATCGATTTCTTCCAAGACCGGACCTACACCATTGCAACCGGTTTTTTTTCGGCGCCCACCCTCACCTCAAAAAGCCCCAAGTTACTGATCAAGGCCGTGCGTGATGGTTGCACCACGGTGTATGAGGTTGATCTTGCCAAGGGCGCGATCAGCCGTGGAAAAATCTCGCCTGGGGAGTTTCGTACCGGCAACAGGTTACATAGGACCGAGCCATTCAACCTGGGCGGTGGCGACCGCTTGAGCCGTCTCGACGCTACAGCTGGCAGTGCGTCGCCGCCCCGCAGCTTTTCCAGCGCCAGGAGCCAGGATATCGCCGATGCGTTTGTCGAGGTGTTTGATCTGGATAACGCAGACGCACTCAAACAGGCCAGGGGCGTCACCACGTTTGACGAGGAAAAAGCCTCACGAGAGAAGGTCCAGGACTTCCTGTTGAACCTGATTCCACTACGGTCGGCCATCGTCAATTTTAAAAAGGGCGACTACGACGAGGGCATTATCGATTTGGGCCTGGACCTGCTGGGTTTTGTCACCGCCGGCGCGGCAACCTCGGCAAGAGTCGGCAAAGTCGCGGCCACGGCACTGTCCAGCACGACCAAGGCGCTGGGGCTTGCCAAAGCGGTTGGCGTCGGCGCCATCGAGGCGCTCAACCCTCTGAGCGGCGTGGGAGATCTACTGATGGGTGCTGGGCGGCTCGCCCGCGCCAGCGTCAAAGGTGCCGCGCACAAGATACAAGTGCTGCGCGGCACCGCAGACAGCTATGACCTGCTGGCCGCCAGCCAACGATACAAGGGCGCGGCAACCGGGACCTTGAAAATTGCCGACCACTGCGGCGATGTGCTTGCGGTGCAGCAGCAGGGCAAGTGGTACGCCTACGATGACGTGGCGCAGCAGGCATACGGCAGCCCCCTTGACGCCTTCACCCCCACAAATACGCTGATGCCCGTCAGTCGGCGCGTAACGCATCGCGGTGGCCAACGCTACGAGCCACTGGATAGAAACTGGCGACTGGTCTACCCAAGCACTCCACCGACGCCGTCAAAATCAAAAACACTCCCCATCGAAGATTACGCCCTCGCGACAAAAGGCAAGTGGCGTTGGGACGACTTCGCAACTGCGGCGGCAAGGAAGGAGGTGTCGCAGAAGTTTGAGAACGATATGGTCGCTTACTACAAGTCGGTGAAAACCGCTGACATTGCGGCCCGCCCTGCGATCCCCTCGATCCCCGAGCCAAGGCCCTCATCAGAGGTAATCACTCGAGCACTGCAGGCATCCAATGGCGTGATATTTGGAGAGAACCACGCCGAAATCGCCAGTTTCCAATTGCTGTTTGACCATGTCGATCTGTTCGTTCAACAAAAGGTGAAGAGGGTCTATTTCGAAGGGGTGGCCGATTACCCGTCAGGCGTCAGAGACGACGGTATTGGCTGGCTGGGAGACACGGGGAAGAAACGCGACTACCCAAGCTTTGAAGAACTTAAAGCCAAGTTCGAAAAAAACGGCATACAGGTGCTTCCTCTGGAACATATTTACTTAACCCAGCGGCATGCACCCGTTACCCAAAGCAAAACCCTGGACCTTGCCGAGGCCAAAGAGCGCCTGGCCAGATTCAACTATTACGCCGCGCAAACCATCAAAGCCACCAGCGGCGGCGAAAAGTGGATTGCGTTGGTAGGCAGGGCCCATACCAACACCCAATTTGGGGTACCAGGCATGGTCGACTTGACCGGTAGCCTCAGTATCGGTGTATTCCCCAAGAGAAAGGCCGGGCCAAGCGTTGGGTCGACCAATACGGTTACCGTCCCCCCGACCCAGGCCCTGGCCCCACAAACGCCGATCGGTGACCTGACCATCGCTCATCAGGTCATGCCCGGCACGCCTTGAGCAGGTCCCAGGCAGCAAGCACAGGCCCATGAGCGGGCCTGTTGTTTTACTTATCCACGAATGCCGGAGCGCGCTTGGCCACGAACGCCGCCATGCCTTCCTTCTGGTCCTGAGTGGCAAAGGCGGCGTGGAACACCCGGCGTTCAAAGCGCACGCCTTCCGACAGGCTGACTTCAAAGGCGCGGTTGACGCTTTCCTTGACCATCATGCTGATGGGCACCGATTTGCTGGCAATCAGTGCAGCGACCTTGAGGGCCTCTGCCAACAGTTCGTCCGACGGCACGATCCGCGCAACGATGCCGCAACGTTCCGCTTCCACCGCATCGATAAAACGCCCGGTCAGGCACATTTCCATGGCCTTGGCCTTGCCCACCGCACGGGTCAGGCGCTGGGTGCCGCCCATGCCCGGCAGTACGCCGAGATTGACTTCCGGCTGGCCAAACTTGGCGTTGTCGCCGGCCAGGATAAAGTCGCACATCAACGCCAACTCGCAACCACCGCCCAGGGCAAAGCCGTTGACCGCCGCAATGATCGGCTTACGGCGGTTGGCTACACGGTCGCTGTCGCTGAACAGGTCGTCGAGGTAGATCTGCGGGTAGGTCAGATCCGCCATTTCCTTGATATCGGCACCCGCGGCAAAGGCTTTTTTCGAACCGGTCAACACAATGCAGCCGATCTCGGGATTGGCTTCCAGGCTGTCCAGGGCCTGATTCACTTCGCTGACCAGTTGTGCGTTCAAGGCGTTCAGCGCCTCGGGGCGATTGAGGGTAATCAGCCCGACGCGGCCTTGGACTTCAAGCAAAATGGTTTGGTAACTCATCGATCCGTTCCTCTTCAAAGATTGCGCGAAATGACCATGCGCTGAATATCACTGGTGCCTTCATAAATCTGGCAGACCCGCACATCACGGTAGATCCGCTCCAGCGGGAAGTCGCTCAGGTAACCGTATCCACCCAGGGTTTGCAAGGCGGCAGAACAGACTTTCTCGGCCATCTCCGAAGCGAACAGCTTGGCCATGGATGCCTCCACCAGCGCCGGTTTGCCGCTGTCGCGCAAGGCGGCGGCGTAATGCACCATCTGCCGGGCCACGGCGATCTGGGTGGCCATATCGGCCAGGCGAAACGCCACGGCCTGATGCTCGATCAAGGCCTTGCCAAAACTCTCGCGCTCACGGGCGTAATCCCGGGCCGCTTCAAACGCCGCACGAGCCATACCCACCGATTGCGAGGCGATACCCACGCGGCCGCCTTCCAGGTTGGCCAGGGCAATCCGATAACCTTCGCCCTCCTCGCCCAGCCGGTTGGCCACCGGCACCCGCACATCCTCAAACAGAATCTGGCAGGTGTCGGACGCATGTTGGCCGAGCTTGTCCTCGACCCGAGCCACCTTATAGCCGGGCGAATCAGTGGGCACAATAAACGCGCTGATCCCACGCTTGCCCGCCGCTGGATCAGTCACCGCAAACACAATCACCACCCCGGCGTTTTGCCCAGAGGTGATGAACTGCTTGCAGCCGTTGAGCACATAGTGATCGCCTTCCAGGCGCGCACGGGTCTTCAGGCTGCTGGCGTCGGAGCCGGCCTGGGGCTCGGTCAGGGCAAATGCGCCGAGCATCGCGCCGCTGGCCAGGGGCTTGAGGAACTGCTCTTTCTGCTGGTCATTGCCGAACTTGAGGATGGGCACGCACCCCACTGAGTTGTGCACGCTCATGATGGTCGAACAAGCACCATCCCCCGCCGCGACTTCTTCCAGGGCCATGGCATAGGCCAAGTAGCCGGTGTCGCAGCCGCCCCATTGCTCTGGCACCAGCATGCCGAAAAAGCCCAGCTCGGCCATTTGCGCAATGGCTTCCTTGGGGAAACGATGCTCGCGGTCCCACTCGGCGGCGAACGGTTTGAGCCGCTCCTGGGCAAATTGCCGGGCCGCGTCGCTGATTTGCA
Source organism: Pseudomonas sp. WS 5027 (assembly GCF_012985695.1). Taxonomy (NCBI): domain Bacteria; kingdom Pseudomonadati; phylum Pseudomonadota; class Gammaproteobacteria; order Pseudomonadales; family Pseudomonadaceae; genus Pseudomonas; species Pseudomonas sp. WS 5027. The sequence goes on from NZ_JAAQWU010000019.1 coordinate 33,534, forward strand.
GTTGTTCGTCATTGGGCAACATAAGAATTCCTTAATCCAGGCACTCGACGGCCATGGCCGTGGCTTCACCGCCGCCGATGCAGATGGCCGCGACACCGCGCTTAAGCCCTTTCTGGCGCAGGGCCGACAGCAGGGTCACGAGGATCCGCGCGCCAGATGCGCCAATCGGATGCCCCAGGGCGCACGCGCCTCCGTGGACGTTGACCTTGTCGTGGGGAATTTCCAGCTTGCTCATGGTTACCAGACTGACCACGGCAAACGCTTCGTTGATCTCGAACAGATCCACATCACCCAGGTTCCAGCCGGTCTTGCTCAGCAGCTTGCGGATCGCCCCCACCGGCGCCACCGGGAACAGCCCCGGCTCATCGGCAAACGCTGCATGACCATGGATCACTGCCAGGGGCTTGAGCCCGCGTTTTTGCGCTTCGCTCTGACGCATCATCAGCAAGGCCGCCGCGCCGTCGGAAATTGAACTGGAGTTGGCCGCCGTCACCGTGCCGCCTTCGCGAAACGCCGGCTTCAAAGTGGCGATCTTATCCAGGCGCGCCTTGGGCGGCTGCTCGTCGTCAGTGATGGTCTTTTGTTCCTTGCCCACGGTGACCTGCACCGGGACGATCTCGGCACTAAAGCGACCGGCGCTGATCGCCTGTTGGGCACGGGTCAGCGAGGCAATGGCAAAGGCATCCTGGGCCTCACGGGTAAAGCCGTTGGCCTCGGCGCAATCCTCGGCAAAGGTGCCCATCAGGCGGCCCTTGTCATAGGCGTCTTCCAGGCCATCGAGGAACATATGGTCAAGAACCCGACCATGGCCCATACGGTAACCACTACGTGCCCGATCCAGCAGGTACGGGGCGTTGGACATGCTCTCCATGCCCCCGGCGATCACCACCTGCACGCTGCCGGCCAGCAGCGAGTCATGGGCGAGAATCGCCGCTTCCATGCCCGAACCGCACATTTTGTTGAGGGTGGTGCAGCGGGTCGATTTGTCCAGGCCGGCACCCAGGGCGGCCTGGCGTGCCGGGGCCTGGCCGAGACCGGCCGGCAGTACGCAACCGAACAACACTTCATCCACGGCGTCGTTGGCAATACCCGCGCGCTCGACGGCGGCACGAATCGCGGCCGCGCCCAATTGGGGCGCGGTCAAGCTCTTGAGTTCGCCCTGGAACCCGCCCATGGGCGTGCGTACGGCGCTGACAATAACAATCGGATCGTGGAGCTGGGTCATGACAAAACCTCCTTACTTGGCCGCCATACGCAAGGCACCGTCAAGACGGATCACCTCGCCATTGAGCATGCTGTTTTCAATGATATGCCGGGCCAGCGCAGCGTATTCGGCCGGCTTGCCCAGGCGTGGCGGGAACGGCACGCCGGCGGCCAGGGAATCGCGAACTTGCGGGGTCATGCCGGCCATCATCGGTGTTTCAAAGATGCCCGGGGCGATGGTCATCACGCGGATACCGAAGCGCGCCAGCTCCCGCGCAGCCGGCAGGGTCAGGCTGGCAATCGCGCCCTTGGATGCGGCGTACGCGGCCTGGCCGACCTGGCCGTCAAACGCGGCCACTGACGCGGTATTGATGATCACACCGCGCTCACCGTCGGCATCGGCCTCGGATTCAGCGATCACGGCCGCCGCCAGGCGCAACAGGTTGAAACTGCCGATCAGGTTGACGTTGATCACCTGAGCAAAACTTGCCAAGGCATGTGGCCCGTTCTTGCCGAGGATTTTCTCGCCACGCACCACGCCTGCGCAGTTGACCAGCCCGTGCAAAGCGCCAAACGCCGCAACGGTGGCCTGTACTGCCGCTTCGGCGGCCGCCTCCTGACTGATATCCGCCACCACGCTACGCGCCTGCGCGCCCAATTCAGCGGCCTGGGCCGCCACGGCATCGGCATTCAGGTCCACCAGCATCACTTTGGCGCCCGCCGCCACCAACATTTGAGCGGTGGCCGCGCCGAGGCCCGAAGCGCCGCCGCTGACCATAAAGACCTTGTTTTCAATCTGCATCATTGTTTCCTTGAAGAGGGATCAAGCCGTGGTCGCTGCCTGGACCTTGGCGATTTCCTGGTTACGCAAAATAAACCGTTGCAGCTTGCCGCTCGGGGTCTTGGGCAAGTCGCTGACAAATTCGATTTCCCGCGGGTAGGCGTGGGCCGCCAGGCGCTTGCGCACGTGCTGGCGCAACTCCTCGGCCAGCGCGGCGTCGGCACGGTACTGGCTGTTGATCACCACGAAGGCCTTGACCAGTTCGGTGCGCTCCGCGTCCGGTTTGCCGACCACGGCGGCTTCGATCACGGCTGGGTGTTCGACCAAGGCGCTTTCCACATCAAATGGCCCCACGCGGTAGCCGGAAGTGGTGATGACATCGTCGCTGCGCCCGACAAAGCTGATGCTGCCATCGGGGTTCAACTCCACGGTGTCACCGCTCAAGTAGTACTTGCCGACAAAGGCCTTGGTCTTGACCCCGTCGTAGCCGGCGAACCAGCACATCGGTGACTGCTCGCGGTCGATGGCGAGGATGCCGGGTTGGCCGGCGGGCAATTCCTGATAGTTGTCGTCCAGCACCACAATGCGGTGCCCAGGCGAAGCAAAACCGGCGGAGCCGACATGCACCGGGTGCTCCAGGCCATGGTGGTTGCACAGGACCATGCCCAGTTCGGTCTGGCCGTAGTGATCGTGGATAGTCACACCCAGGTTGTCGGCGAACCAGCGGATCACTTCCGGGTTCAGCGGCTCGCCGGCGCTGCTGACAATGCGCAGCCGGCCCTTGATCGAACGGGCGAACTGCTCGCCACCGGCGATCAGCAGGCGGTAGGCCGTAGGCGACCCCGTGAGGTTGGTGATCCCGTACTTATTGATGACCCGGCAGGTGCTTTCCAGGGTGAACGGACCATCGTAGAAGGTGATTGGGTGGCCCATGGACAACGGCCCGGTCACCCCGAAATAGATGCCGTAGGCCCAACCCGGATCGGCGACGTTCCAGAACGCATCTTCAGGGCGCAGGTCCACGGCGTCGCGGGTGTAGCTCTGGAACGCGACCAGGGCCTTGAGCGGCACGGCCAGGGCTTTCGACGGGCCAGTGGTGCCGGAGGTGAACATCAGCAGGAACGGATCATCGGCACCCAGCAATACCGGTTCGCAGACATTCGAATAGTTGGGCAGCTCGGCCCAGAAGCTGAAATCCCCGCGCACAATGCCTTCGCCCTTGGCGCCGGCCACAGTGACGATAGTCGGGCAATCGGCAACTTCAGTCAGCTTGCTGCGGTTGACCGCGTCGGTCACCACCAACGCCGCGCCGCTGCTGTTCAAGCGGTGTTCGATGGCCTTGGGGCCGAACGCGGTGAACAAGGGTTGATAGACCGCACCGATGCGCCAGGTGGCCAGCACCGTCACCAGCAATTCAGCGGTGCGCGGCAGCAGGCCAGCGACCTTGTCGCCACGCTTGACGCCCTGGGCCAGGAGGAAGTTGGCGAAACGCGCCGCCTGATCCTGCAACTCGCTGAAGGTCGAGGTGGCGCTGCGGCCATCCTTGCCCTCCCAGAACAAGGCAATACGCCCCGGCAGCGCGTGCCGGTCGCAGCATTCGACGCAAGCATTGAGCCCTTGCAGATGGCCGGCCAGTGCGGCCTCGACGGTTTGCTGGTAGTTGAACTGGGTGGTCGCAGTCAAATAATCGCGCATCGTGGCAAATCCCTGTGTCTTTTGTTGTTTTGGGGGGCGTGCTTTTGCGGGTTGAAGCTGCGCAAATAGTGGCGCCAGAGCGGCGCACGGACAATGGTCAAAGCTTTCAATGTGGCTGACTGGTTTGGCCAATGATGCGGCGCGTAGAGCTGCCGTCTGTGGCGAGCGGGCTTGCCCTAATGCCGCTCAGTTAAGCCTTTTTGTAGGAGCGAGCTTGCTCGCGAAGGACTTGAGAGCGCCGCGTTTACCTAGCAAACACGCGTTATCGTTGACGTCCTTCGCGAGCAAGCTCGCTCCTACAGAAAGCAGAATCCGCTTAACTGAACGGCATTAGGGCTTGCCCCGCGCTGGGCTGCGGAGCAGCCCCTGTAAGCCGTATGCGGTTACTGATAACCCGTAGCGGCTGGTTTTGGGGCTGCTTCGCAGCCCAGCGCGGGCAAGCCCGCTCGCCACAGGGGGTGTTCAGTTGTTTAGATGCCAATGCCCATAGAGCCCGACAATCACCCAGTCAACGCTAGCGATTGGACGCCCTGCCTGCCGGCTTCTAATCTGAGGGCCTGCGCCACCGAAGAAGCCCCTCAATGATTGTTCGCCCCAAACCCAACCTGTTCGGCATCCTGTTCTCCCTCAAGGGCTCGATCGCCAAGCGCATTGCCCTGCGCAGCCTGCTGGTCACGCTGCTGGCCTCGGTGATCGTGCTGGTGGAAACCCTGCACCCGGCGTATTTCTCCAAGGTCAACGCCACGCCGTTCACCCTGCTGGGGCTGTCGTTGTCGATCTTCATGAGTTTTCGCAACAACGCCTGCTACGACCGCTGGTGGGAAGGCCGCAAGCAATTGGGGCAGATGGTCATCGAGATCCGCTCGCTGATCCGTGAAAGCCAGATTTTTACCCTGCCCGGCGAGCGCGAAGGCCTGTTGCGCGGCCTGTGCGGTTTTGCCCATGGCCTGGTTGCGCGTCTGCGCCTGGAAGACGAGGCCCGTGCCATCAAGCCGTGGATCAGCGTGGAGTCCAGCCACCCGAACCTGCCCGACAGCATTCTGCAAGCGCTGGGAGCCCGCTGCTCGGACGCAGCCCTACAGGGTCGGATCAGCGACTGGCGCTACACCCAACTGGAAACCCGCCTGGTGGGCCTGAGCCAGGTACAGGCCGCTTGCGAGCGGATCAAGAGCACGCCACTGCCCTTCCCCTACACCCTGCTGCTGCACCGCACCATCTACCTGTTCTGCATCTTGCTACCGTTTGCCATGGCCGAGCCCCTGGGTTGGCTGACGCCGATTTTCACTGCCATCGTCAGCTACACCTTCTTTGGCCTGGATGAAATCGGCGACGACCTGGAGGACCCGTTCGGCTTCGACGAAAATGACCTGCCATGCAATGCCATCGTGCGCACCCTGGAACGGGAGATCCTTGCGGCACTGGGCGAAACCGTCCTGCCGCCCCCTCTGGAGCCCGTGGACTATGTACTGACGTGACACAGGTTTGACACTCGCCGGTGTCTGGCCGAAGCTGACCACTTTGCACTAGCTGCCCAGCTTTCGGACGCCTGCATGTCAAAGTCACGCCGTTACGCGATCATCGGCCTGAGCGCCCTGTTGTTTGTCGCACTGATCTTTTGGTATTTCTCCCGCCCCCCCAGCGTGTCCGTCCCGCCGGCGATTGCCCACGGTTACTCCAAGGCCCTGAAACAAGCGCATAACGGCGAGCCAGGCGCCGCACGGGTGCTGTATCAGCAATTGGGCCGGCCAGATCTGTCCGACGCTCGCCGCGCCGCCCTGCACAGCGAATTACACAATTATCCAAGCCCCCAGGCATTGAAGCTGGCCGACAAGGACTTGAGCCACGAATCGGCACTGGTGCGTCAGGCGGCCATTGCCAGCATCGTTGGCCTGGTACCCAGCGGCCAGCGCACCCTGTTGCTCGGCCCCTTGCTCGAGGATGACGAGCAAAGCGTGCGGTTTGCCGCCGCCAATGCCCTGTTGGGGCTTTCCCCCGACACCCTGGGCCTGTACTTCGGCCCCTTGCAGCAAGTGCTGGATGAGTATGTGAAATACCTCAAGGCCCAGCCCGAAAGCCCTGAAGGCTGGATCCAGCTGGCACGCCTGTACATTCACAGCGCCCTGCTGCCCGAAGCACAACATGCCCTGGAACAGGCATTGCGCCTGGACCCGGAGAACCTGCCAGCGGTGGTGGCGCGCATTGAGTTGCTGGACAAACAAGGTAAGGTCGACGACTCGCGCCAGGTGCTGGCCACCCAACTGCAAGCCCACCCCGAGTCGGCCTATCTGCAACATGCCCTGGGCATGTGGCTGCTGCACCATGGCGAACGCGAGTACGCCCTGCTGGGCCTGTCCAAGGCCGTGGAGCTGGAGCCCGACAACCAGGATTATCGCTACGACCTGGCCACCACCCTGCATGACCAGGAAGAACTGGAAGCCGCCCAACGCCAACTGGAAGAAATCGTCCAGCGCCATCCCGCCAATCGCAAGGCGCGGGTGCTGTTGATCAACTACTGGAAAGAAAGCGGCCAGTTGCAGAACGTCCAGGTGCTGTTAGCGCAGTTGGAACAGCAAAATCCGGACGATCCGGCCCTGCAGCAAGGGCTTTGAAGGGCGCCAGCCGTTGAAAACTGCGTACTGGCCAGCACAATTGCAAGAAAACGTTGAACCGCCCCACAGCCCAAAGGTCAAGTGAATATGGCGCGCCTCAGCCGGCACGCCCATACACTCATACGTGACCCGAGGGCACTTCTTGTCTACATCCAAAGAGCTGTTCACAGCAAAGGCGGCCACCGGCATTGAAGGTCTTGATGACATTCTTGCCGGGGGGCTATCGCGTAGTCATCTGTTCCTGCTCGAAGGTGAGCCCGGCACTGGCAAGACCACCGTGGCCCTACATTTTCTCCAGGCCGGCGCCAAGGCCGGGGAACGATCGCTGTACATCACCCTGTCGGAAACCGAGCGCGAGTTGCGCCAGGGCGCCAAGTCCCACGATTGGGACCTGGATGAGCACATCCATATCTTTGAACTGACCCCACCCGAAAGCCTGCTCAATGCCGAGCACCAGCAGAGTCTGTTGTACTCCTCTGACCTGGAACTGGGCGAAGCCACCCGCCAGATCTTCGAAGTGGTGGAACGGGTCAAGCCGACTCGCGTGGTCATCGACAGCCTTTCGGAAATCCGCCTGCTGGCGCAAAGCTCATTGCGTTACCGCCGGCAGATCCTGGCGATCAAGCACTACTTCGTGCGCTACGACGCCACCGTGCTGCTGCTGGACGACCTGACCACCGAATCCCTGGATAAAACCGTGCACAGCGTGGCCCACGGGGTAATCCGCCTGGAAGAGCTGACTCCCAACTACGGCGCGGAACGGCGCCGGGTACGGATAGTGAAGTACCGGGGGCAGAAATACCGCGGCGGTTTCCACGACTTCACCATCATGCGCGGTGGTATCCACGTGTTCCCACGGCTGGTGGCAGCCGAACACCGCAGCGGCTACAAACGCCAGCCCCTGACCAGTGGCATTGGCGAGATGGACGCGCTGCTGGGCGGCGGTATCGAGACCGGCTCCAGCACCCTGATCCTCGGCCCGGCGGGTACCGGCAAATCGTTGATTTCGATGATCTTCGCCGCCGCCGCAGTGGCCCGTGGCGAAAAAGCCGCGCTGTTTATCTTCGATGAAGAGCTAGGGCTGCTGTTCGACCGCATGAACAACATGGGTATCGACCTCGCCGCGCTGCAAGCCACTGGCAACCTGTTGATCGAACAGGTGGACGCCGCCGAGCTGTCACCGGGCGAATTTTCCCACCGGGTGCGGCGCTGCGTAGATGAGCGCCAGATCAAAACCGTGGTGATCGACAGCATCAACGGCTATCAGGCCGCCATGCCTGAGGAAAACGCCCTGGTGCTACACATGCACGAACTATTGCTCTACCTCAACCGCCGGGGCGCGGCGACCTTCATGACCGTAGCCCAGCACGGCCTGGTGGGCGATATGCAGGCGCCGGTGGATATCACCTACCTGGCCGACACGGTGATCCTGCTGCGCTACTTCGAGGCATTGGGCAAGGTCCGCCGGGCCATTTCCATCATCAAGAAACGCACCGGCAGCCATGAATCGACTATTCGCGAATACCGCATCGGCAGCCAGGGCATGACCATCGGCGAACCCCTTGAAGCCTTCCAGGGCGTACTACGTGGGGTGCCCACCTACATGGGGGCCGGCAACCCGTTGCTCAAGGATGAGGGCTTGTGAGTAGCCTGCCAGCCGTTTCCGAGCGCGCGATTGTGCTAGCGCCCTTGGGACGGGACAGCTCGCTGGCGCTGATGATGCTTAGCGAGGCCGGTTTCGGCGGTATCGCCGTCACCAGCCTGCCGATGCTCTGCGACGAACTGGAGCAAGGCGCGGGCCTGCTGATCATCGCCGCCGAAGCACTGCACGGGGGCGGGCTGGAGCCGCTGCTGGACTATCTGCACCAGCAACCGGCCTGGTCAGACCTGCCCATCGTGCTGCTGACCCACCATGGCGGCAATGAACAGAACGCCTCGTCCCACTTGAGCGCCAGGCTGGGCAACATCACCTTGCTGGAGCGGCCATTTCACCCGGTCACCCTGATCAGCCTGGTGACCACTGCCCTGCGCGGGCGCAGAAGGCAGTACGAGGCCCGGGACCGCCTGATCGACTTGAGCCAGAGCGAACTGCGCCTGCAACGCACCCTGGAAACCCTTGAACAGCAAGTCGAGGAGCGCACCGCGCAGTTGCGCAGCAATGAAGAGGCCTTGCGCCAGTCCCAGAAAATGGAAGCCGTTGGCCAATTGACCGGCGGCATCGCCCACGATTTCAACAATATGCTCACCGGCATTATCGGCAGCCTGGAACTGCTGCGCCGACGCCTGGCCCGGGGGCGCCTGGACGATCTGGACAGCCTGATCGACCTGGGCGTGACCTCCGCCAACCGCGCCGCCGGCCTGACCCATCGCCTGCTGGCGTTTTCCCGCCGGCAGTCGTTGGACTCCAAACCGGTGGAGATCAACCAGTTGGTGACGTCCATGGGGGAACTGCTGCATCGCAGCCTCAACGAAAGCATCGCGCTGGACATGCAACTGAGCGGGCAACTGTGGACCGCAGAAGCCGACCCCAATCAACTGGAAAGCGCCCTGCTCAACCTGGCCCTGAATGCCCGGGATGCCATGCCCGAAGGCGGCAAGATGGTCGTGGAAACCCGCAATCGCCACCTCGACAACGTCTTCACGGCGGCCTACGGCACCCTCACACCGGGCGACTACGTGGAGCTGAGCGTCAGCGACACGGGCTGCGGGATGCCAGAAAACGTGATCAGCAGGGCCTTCGACCCGTTTTTCACCACCAAACCCATCGGCCAGGGCACCGGGTTGGGGCTGTCGATGATCTACGGCTTTGCCCGCCAGTCCCACGGGCATGTGATCATCCACAGCGAGGTGGGCAAAGGCACAACGGTGAGCTTGTTCCTGCCGCACTTTACCGGTGAAGTCACTGCTGACGCGCCCCTCAACCCTGCCCAACTACCCTTCGCCAATGCGGGTGAGACCGTACTGATCGTCGAGGACGACCCGGCGGTGCGGGTGCTGGTGAGCCAGGTATTGAGCGAGTTGGGCTATGCCTTTGTCGAGGCCGGGGATGCCGACAGCGCGCTGCCGATTATTGAATCCAGCCAGCGCATTGATCTGCTGATCAGTGACGTGGGGCTGCCAGGAATGAATGGGCGGCAACTGGCGGAAATTGGCCGGCAGATCCGGCCGGACCTCAAGGTGTTGTTCATCACCGGCTATGCCGAGCATGCGGCGGTGCGCGGCGGTTTTCTGGATCCGGGCATGCAGTTGATCACCAAGCCGTTTACGTTTGACCTGTTGACGGCGAAGGTGCGGGAGATGATTCGGGCGTGAGGCTTGCAAGCAAAGCGCGAGCATTTGCGTAGAAATGCTCGCGCAGCGCGCAACGATCAGGCTGCAGGCGCCCGTGCATTGGCCTCCAGCACGCTGGACTTGGTGAAAACAACCTCATGCTTGTTCTCGGCCAGCCACTGCTGAAGCTTTTCCAGCCTGGCACTGTCTAGCGGATAAACGGTTGAGCCGCCGACGACCGTGGGTAGCGTATTTTTTTCCGCGAGTGCCACATCCAGCGTAAATGAGTTGCTGTGATAGAAAACCAACTCCCCAGTGTCTGTTTTATGGATATAGGCCGTGTGAAAGTAATTGCCACCCTCGTGCCCATACTTGAAGTTGACTATTCCAGACTCAGTGACCTGACTCATATCGAGTGCCTTTTTGGGGCTGTCGTCTGTAATTCCCATCAACCGCTTATAACCCGCCGTATAGTTTGTACCACTTGTGGGTGCTTCTTTAGTTGCTCGCCGCACCGCATCGACAGTGGTCTTGGATAGCTTTTTCTCTGCCGACCCTATAAGCAAAGCGCTCTCATAACAGATACTGTCAATAACGCCTGATTTCGGATTATTCCTTAAAATATCGATGTTTTTCTGCAAGGTGGAACTGGGAATATCATCGGGCGTAAAGTTGATGGGCAGGCCATATGACTTACCTGTTTTCAGGTCATAGTGAAACCACCTTCCTGTCGCCTCATCCAGTTTTGCTGTGCACCGGGTGATATCGACGTTGTTGGCCGCCTTAACGGTGCCCTCGGCAATGTCTATCCTCTTGGCCAGCTTTAGCACCTCAGGGCTGCGCAAGCCGTGGCGCACACGTGCCAGCGTCGCTTCGACCCCGCGTCCTGCGGCCCTAGCAACACCCGACGAAAAGTCGCCGATGCTTCGCAATCCAGCTTTTGCACCCGTGACGAGGGAGCCACCAAAGGATTTCACCGACTTGAAGGCTTTGAAGCCGCCGGCAGCTTTGCCAAACCCGAGGGTTGTCGCGTACATGACACCATCGAAGACCACATCCCCCAGCGCCTCAAGCGGTTTACCTTGAATGAGATGCCGAACTGCCGAGGCGCCCGGGATAACCCCCAGGAAAAACTCAGTGGCGAGTTTTTTCCTGGCATCTTCCTTATCAAAGGTTGTAACAGCCTTGGATGACTCAAATAATTCGTCGAATCGGAATGCATGAGTCGTATGGTTGGACAGCAGTTCCCCCAGATAGCGACTGCGCGGACTGGTAAACGATGCCGGAGGAAGGTTCAATTGCGGCGCGGCGCTCCTGCGCTCTTTATCCTGGGCTGTTTGTGGCTTTAGTTCATTGATGCTTCTATTGATTTCTTTCTTGCCTGTTAAGCCTGGGCGTTCAACCCACTGGTCTTGTACGCCCTCTTTGAAACCGGTCTTGAACTCGTCGCGCTTGCGAATCCTCCCCTGCTGTGGGGAGATCTCATAGAACTCATCAGTACCGTTGCGCGTGGTTTTGATCAGCAACGCACGCTCTTTCAGAGCCTGTTCGGGAAACCCCGGTCCATCGAAGAAGGTACCGCTTGGCAGATGGCTGGTCGTACGGCTGACCTCACCTTCGACATACACCTTGATTTCTCCATATTCGAGGTTTTTCCGATCTTCCAGGGGTAGCTGTGAGATCAGGTTCCGAGTGGAGATGGCGTAGGCGTTCTCTATGCCGCTCTTGTACTTGGCAAAGGCATCGGCGTGCAGTTCGCCCGGCTTTTTCAGGCTGGAAAGCTTGCTGAGCATCCGCTTGATCGGCACGTCCTTGTCAGTGGAGGTCCAGCCTACCGAGTCCGCAGCACGACCCGACAGATAAAGATCGAGGAGTGAGTAGTTGCCAACGGGGTCGGTGGTCAACGACGGGGTCAAGTGAAAACTGTCTTGCGTCGCATAATTACTGGTAATGCACTTTCTTTCAAAGGGAATGTGCTCGCCAAAAGCTTCCTTCAGTACTTTCAACGCAATACTTTTCTGCGTGGGCATTTCGCTGTTCAACGCGGCAGGGACCTTGCTCAACAGGTCTCTCTGTTCTGCCATCATTTTTTGTGCAAATTCAATGTTCGATGTTGAATATTCACCTGTTTCTATCTTTGTCAGCACCCCATTGATTCCAGCCCACTCACCGAGCACCGACTTGAGCGCTTGGTTCTGGACCAGCTCTTCTGCGGCTGAAACAGGATCGTTTGCATCCCGTGAAATCACCTCTGCAAAGGTCATCTTGGCGCTGGCGCCGGGGCTTTGCGCCTCAATCCTGGCGACCGCAGCCTTGAGGCTGGCCCACGCGATAGAACCATAGGTCACGCTTTGCGGAACATCTTTGACCAAAAACTCGGGTGCTGCCCGAGACAGCAGCAAATGCGCCGCCACCGGGGCCATTTCCATTGTGGTTTTGCGTGTACTGCTCAAGTGATCAATCAAGCCTTGCTTGATGGTCGCCAGTGGTCGTCCGTAGTGTTGCTCCGCCCCCAGGTTGAACCCCGCCACATGGTTTTTTTTCGGGCGGAACACACTTTCATCATCCAGCGTGGTGGAAATGGCTGCCAAAACCATGTCCTGGTCGCTCGTCTCAGTCTTGAGAGCCCCCATCTTTTCCTGCAAGGCCTTACCCAGTTCCTTAGCCTTGGGCGAGTCAATGATTTGTTCAATGATCCGCTCAGGATTGCGCATGTCATTGGCGGACCAGTGCAGGTTCTGGCTGAGGTAACCCAGGGCCCCTGAGCTTCGGAATTGCTCACCAAGCCCCGGCAGCCGCAGGTTGTTGTGAAAGAAGTGGCTATACACCAGCTTTTGTTGATCGTTATCCAGCGCAATATCCCAGGACAGCGCTCCACCGAAGTTGCCAAGGCGAGCGCTAGGCAACGGCGGAGTGCTCAGGACACGTATCAGGTTGGCAAGCTCATCTTGGCTTTTAGGCACCGTCCAGCCACGGTTAGCGATGAATGTCTCGAGGCTGACGGCTTTGTCATCGCCTGGCTCACTCAGTTGGGAATAGGTGCCCTTGGGATGAACGGACAAAGTGGTGCTTTTCAAATACTCATCAATCCGGCGTGATCCGTTGGCCGGGAAGCCCTGCAACTTCTCCAGCAGCGCCTGCTTATCCTGTGCATCCCACAGAGCGGTGTTGGCTGAGTCCAGGGCGTTGTCACAACGCGATTGCGCACTACGTGTGGTATCGCTGGAAGGTATGTCCTTGAAGCGACAGTCATGTTGCAGTTCGCCCGCGCGTTTCGCCTGGACTTGCGGCGATGCGCCAAGCCCGGGTTCGCCATAGAAGCGGGCCACCGCAGAAAAAGGCGCGGATGAGCGGGACGTAGGTGCTGCCAACCCGGCCCCCTGTGCCCCGACGACTCTCGCAGCCTGCATTACGGGCCCCGTGGCTGCCGGCCAACTGTTGTCTTGCTCAGATCCCTGTAGCGCCTCGCGCTTGCCATTGATAGTACAAACTATCTGGTTGTAGGCAGGAAATACATGAATGGGTTCTGAAAGATCGATATTTTTACTTCTTGCCCATTGGGTAAACAACGGACTGTTAACTGCATCATGAAAGTGAGACCACCACTTACCAAACCTCGAGTCCTCAGGGATATTATCCAGGGTTAGCGCTGCAGCACCTGTTCTGACTCCCTCCTGAAGGCCTTGCCTATAAAGTTCGGCCATTGTCCTTTCAGCGGGATCCGCGACAAGACGTAGAGGGGTTATATCATGGCCGTCAGGCGCCCGTTTTATACGGACAGGGTTTGCTGGCGAAGGAACATCAGGAAAAACAGGATAACGTGAAGATGAAACAGCAGCACTGGAATCAATCATAGATGATCTCGATCATTTAGCGGACTTAAGATTTAAGTCGGGCAATTTTCAATCCAACACCCTGAAGAACTTAAGATAGCCAGCAATATTCCAGGCGCAACCGTAGATACTCTGCGCCCATAATATTGGCCAAATAGTAGTTATCACTATTACTTAAGGCAGATCATCCTGAAGTGCGGCTTATAAGTCGTCCAAAACAAGCGCCACGTTCCATGGAACATATTAAAGGATGTAAACAGTGCCTTATCGGGGAATGCGCAAGTGTATGTTCGCAGGGGCGCTCAAGTAGGGATCAGGCTCTGCAAAAGCCTGAAGCCCCACGGTCACTTTCAGGCGAGTAGTCTTTGGATATGCTCTTGCAACGTATCCAGGTCAAACGGCTTGGCCAGGATCGGTGCATCGCGCGTGATCGGGCTGTTGCAGTCGAGAATCTCCTGCGGGTAACCACTGATAAAGATCACCTTCAACTCCGGTCGCAACATAATCGCCGGCTCGGCAATCTGCACTCCGGAAATGCCGCCAGGCAGGCGATAGTCGGTCACCATCAGGTCCAGGTGCGGCTTGGTAGCGAGGATTTCAAAGGCCTGCTCGCCGTCGATAGCCTTGAGTACGCGATACCCCAAGCCCGCGAGGTATTCGCCCAATACGAACATGATCGACTCGTCATCCTCGACGATCAGTACAACATCTTGCGCATCTTCACTCATGGGAAGCCTTTGTCCGGTCAATTGCTGCAGATACGACCATCGGGTCACACAGAGGTTGCGTCAGGGTGACGATTGATTTCACGCGCCAGCTCCCAAAGGCAGGCACACACGGAACAATGCGCCCTCGCCGATCTGGCTCTCGACTTCGATCGTGCCTCCATGGGCCGCGACGATCTGCTCGGAAATAAACAACCCCAGTCCCAGCCCGGCCACCGCATGGTTGACCGATACGCGCTCGAACTGTTGGAAAATCCGCTTCTGGTTTTCTTGGCTGATACCGATCCCGCGATCACGCACCTCGACCCTGGCCTCGCCATGTTCGGCGTACACCCGCACATCCACCGGGCTCTTGGCGCCATAGCGCAGGGCATTGGTCAGCAGGTTCGACACCACTTGCTCGATCCTGAATTCATCCCAATGTCCCTCCACCGGCCCCTGCTCGACCAACTGGATCGTAGACTCGGCCGCCGCCACTTGCGGGGCGAAGTTCTCCAGCAGGTTGCGCACCAACAGCGTCAGGTCAAACAGCGCCGGGCGGATCGACAGCTTGCCGGTGCGAATGCGCGACACATCGAGCATGTCTTCGATCAGGCGGATCAGGCTCTGGATCTGCCGCTCATCACGGTCGACCATGGCGTGCATCTTGTCCAGGGTAAAGGCCGCCGCGTTATCCCGGGCCAGGTGCATCTTGCGCAATTGGGTTTCCAGGATCAGGCCGTTGAGGGGCGTACGCACCTCATGGGCGACGATCGACATAAAGTCATCGCGCATGCGCACCGCCTGCTCCAGCTCCGCCTGGGTCGCCTGCAGGCGGTTAAGCAATAGCTCCTGCTCGCGGCGGCTCTGCTCCAGGGCTTCGACCTGCAACTTCATGGCCTTGCTCTGGCGATACAGGTCGACGAACACATTGACCTTGCTCTTGACCGCGTGGATGTCCAGCGGCTTGTGCAGGAAGTCCACCGCGCCGCTCTCGTAGCCCTTGAAGGCGTAGTTGAGCTCACGCCCGGCGGCGCTGACAAACACGATGGGAATGTTCTTGGTCTTTTCAGTGCCGCGCATCATCTCGGCCAGTTCGAAGCCGTTCATGCCGGGCATCTGCACGTCGAGAATGGCCATGGCGAACTCATGCTCGAGCAACAGCGACAAGGCCTCGTCGGCGCTCAATGCCTTGTAGACCTGACGGTCCTCGCGCTTGATCAACGCTTCAAGGGCCAGCAGGTTTTCCGGCAGATCGTCGACGATCAGCAGTTTGGCCTGGATAGTACTTAACATGGGGAGGATTCCAGGGAAGCCAGCAAATCGCCAATGCGGCTCAAAGTGAGAATATGGTCAGGTGTATGCAGCGCCAGCGCGGCCTGGGGCATCACGCGCACTCGGGCCTGCGCAGGGTCCTGGACCACGGTGATGCCGCCGCACCGCTTGACGTGGGCCAGGCCGCGCGCTCCGTCGTGGTTGGCGCCGGTCAGCAGGATTCCCATCAGGTTCGGGCCATAGGTGTCGGCGGCCGACTCAAACAAGTAATCAATGGCCGGGCGGGAGTGATGCACGCGTTCTTCCTGGCTCAGGGACAGGATGCGGTCGTGCTCCACCGATAAGTGATAGCCGGGGCCGGCAAAATACAGGGTGCCACCCCGGATCGTCTCCTTGTCCCGCGCTTCCACCACCCTCATTGCCACGCGCCGGCCAAACACCTCGGCCAACTGGCTGCGGTGGTCATCCGGCAGGTGCAGCACGGTGATGATCGGCAGGCTGAACCCTGGCGCCAAGCCATCAAAAATGCTCAGCAACGCCTCGACCCCACCGGCGGATGCGCCGACGACGATGGCTTGGACGCCCGACAAAGACGCCGGGCTGGCAGCAGCTTCATTCATGATTTGCGGTAGATCCGTTCTTGCTTGACCAAGGGTTCGAACTGCTTGCTGTAGGCGGAAAAATCCAGGGTTTCCTTACTGCCCAGCACCAGGAAGCCGCGATGGCAGAGCGACTCATGAAACAATCCAAACGCTCGATCTTGCAACTTTTTATTGAAATAAATCAGAACGTTACGACACGAAATCAATTGAGTTTCTGAAAAGACACTGTCGGTGGCCAGGCTATGGTCGGCGAACGTCACGTTCTCGCGCAGCGTCTTGTCGAAGATCGCGTAATCGTAGGCCGCCGTATAGTAGTCGGCAAACGACTGTGTGCCACCGGCCTGCTGGTAGTTGTGGGTATAGGCCCGCACGCTCTCCAGGGAGAAGATCCCCTGCTTGGCCTTTTCCAGGGAATTGGGGTTGATATCGGTGGCATAGATGATCGTGCGGTCGAGCAACCCCTCCTCGCGCAGGAGGATGGCCATGGAGTACACCTCCTCCCCGGTGCTGCACCCGGCGATCCAGATCTTGATCGACGGGTAGGTCTTGAGCAGCGGCACCACCTCCTGGCGTATCGCCAGGAAGTGCGAGGGGTCGCGAAACATCTCGCTGACCGGGATGGTCAGGAACTGCAGCAACTGCATGAACGCCGTGGGGTCGTGCAACACCCGCTCCTGCAAGGCCGAAATGGTCTTGCAGTCGAACTGGCGCAACGCATGGGCCACACGCCGCTTGACCGAAGCCCCGGAGTAGTCGCGAAAGTCATAGCTGTACTTGAGGTAGATCGCCTCGATCAACAAGCGCAGTTCAATATCAGTGCTTCGGTCCACTTAGATACGTTCCATCTTCGGCAACCACACGCGGATCAGCGAAAACAGCCGATCCAGGTCAATGGGCTTGGCCAGGTAATCGTTGGAGCCCGCCGCGAGGCAGCGCTCCTGGTCGTCCTTCATGGCCTTGGCCGTCACCGCAATGATCGGCAGCTTGCGCCAGCGCGGGTCCTGGCGGATCAACGCGGTGGCCTCGTAACCATCCATCTCCGGCATCATCACGTCCATCAGTACCAAGTCGATGTCCTCGACCTCATTGAGTCTCTCGATGGCTTCACGGCCGTTACGGCCAATCACCACAATCGCGCCCTTGTGCTCCAGGGCACTGGTCAGGGCGAAGATGTTGCGCACATCGTCATCCACCAGCAACACCTTGCGGCCCTCGAACACCTTATCGCGGCTGCGGGCGGTCTTGAGCATCTTCTGCCGTTCCTGGGACAGCTGGGATTCGACTTTGTGCAAAAAGAGTGTCACTTCGTCCAGCAACCGTTCAGGTGAGCGGGCGCCCTTGATGATGATCGAGCGCGAATACTTGCGCAGTTCCGCTTCTTCATCGCGGGTCAGGTTGCGCCCGGTGTAGACAATCACCGGCGGGAACGAGCAGATATCCTCGGTAGCCATGCGCTTGAGCAACTCGTTGCCGAGCATGTCCGGCAGCTTGAGGTCGATGATCATGCAGTCGTAGACCGTGTTGCGCAGCAGATCCAGGGCTTCCTGGGCGAAGCCTACGGCGGTGATCTCGATGTCATCGTCGCCGATCAGGCGGGCAATGCTGTCGCGCTGCAAGTCGTCGTCTTCCACCAGCAGGACGCGCTTGACCTTCTGCGTCAGCTTGGCCTCCAGGCGTGCAAACACGTCCTTGAGCTCTTCGCGGGTAGTGGGCTTGACCGCATAGCCGATGGCGCCCATGTGCATGGCCGCTTCCACGCGGTCTTCCACAGAAATCACATGCACCGGGATATGCCGAGTCTCGGCATGCTCCTTGAGCCGTTGCAGCACGGTGAGCCCGGAGTGATCCGGCAGGCGCATGTCCAGCAGGATCGCGTCGGGCAGGTACTGTTCGGCCAGGGTGTAGCCCTCATCCGCACCGTGGGCCACCAGGCAGTGGTAACCCAGCTCGTGGGCCAGGTCGAAGAGGATGCGTGCAAAGTTCGGCTCGTCTTCCACCACCAGGATGCAACGGGTAGTGAACGGGGCTTGCTCGCGGTCGTCGGCAAAGCGTGGGATCAGCGCTTCGTCAGCCACCGGCAACGGAGAAATCTTCGGCGCCGCCACCGGTGCCGGAGTCACCACGGCGACCCGCGCGTGCTCGATGTCAGGGGCGTCTTCATCGCGCTCGACATACTGTTCCGGCAGCACCAGGGTAAAGATGCTGCCCTGGCCCGGCTCACTGGTGACATTGATGTAGCCGCCCAGCAGGGTGGCCAGGTCGCGGGATATCGAGAGCCCCAGACCCGTACCGCCATAACGGCGATTGGTGGTGCCATCGGCCTGGCGGAAGGCTTCGAAGATGCTTTGCTGCTGGTCCAGGGCGATGCCGATCCCGGAGTCGCGCACAGTAAAGGCAATGCCCTCCCCCGGCTGGCGGGAAATGGTCAGGCTGACCTGGCCCTTCTCGGTGAACTTGACCGCATTTGACAGCAGGTTCTTGAGGATCTGCTCCAAGCGCTGGCGGTCGGTGAACAACATCAGCGGCGCACCGGCCTGTACCTCCACCTGGAACCCCAGCTTGCGATCCGCCGCCAATGGCTCGAACATCCCGCGCAAGCCTTCGGCCAGGCGCGCGACGCTGGTGTTCTCGGGGCGCACGTCAAGCTTGCCGGCCTCGACCTTGGCAATATCCAGGATGTCGTTGATCAGGTTGAGCAGATCGTTGCCCGCCGAGTAGATCGACTCGGCAAACTTGACCTGTTCGCCCGTGAGGTTTTCCTCAGGGTTCTCCGCCAGCAACTTGGCCAGGATCAGCGAGCTGTTGAGCGGTGTGCGCAGCTCGTGGGACATATTGGCGAGGAATTCGGACTTGTATTTGCTGGAGCGCTGCAACTCATCGGCGCGATCTTCCAGCTCGACCTGTACGCGGTTGAGCTCCACGTTCTTGCGGTCCATGGCATCGCGCTGTTCGGCGAGGATCTGGGCCTGCTCGGCCAATTGCTCGTTGGTCTGCTCCAGCTCTGCCTGTTGGGTTTCCAGGTAGGCCTGGGATTCCTTGAGGATGCGCGACTGCTCTTCCAGCTCCTCGTTGGCGGTCTTGAGTTCTTCCTGCTGCACCTGCAGTTCTTCATTGAGTTGCTGGGTCTCGGCCAGCACTTCCTGCAAACGCTGGCGGTAGCGTGCCGCTTCGATGGAGGTGCCGATATTGCCGGCGATCAGCTCCAGCAGTTCCACATCGCGCTCATCCAGCGGGCGCAAAAAGCCCAGTTCAATGACCCCATTGACCCGATCATCGTCGCTGGTCGGCACCACCAGCACACTGCGCGGCGCACCCTCACCCAGGCCGGAGCTGACCTTGAAGTAGTCCACGGGCACATCGTCCAGGCGAATCAAACGGTGCTGCTGGGCGGCCTGACCGACAATCCCCTCGTCGCGGTAGATCGCCTGTTCCTGCTGCTCCTGCTCCCGTGAGAAGCCATAGGCGGCCACACGCTTGAGGCCGCCGTGTTCTTCACGCACATACAGCGCGGCAACCACCGAACCCATGTACTGGGCACAGAACTGCAGGATATTGCGCCCCAACAGATTCAGGGTCAGTTGGCCAAGCACCTGTTCAGCCAGTTCGGTCTGGCCATTGCGCAGCCAGGCCTGTTGCTCCAGGCGCTTGGCGATCTTCATTTGCGAGGCCAGGTTGGCGCTGTAGCTGTCTGAAAGGGCTAATAGGTTTTTCCTTCCGACATACGCCAGGAAGCCACTCAGGCCCAGGACGAACAGCAGGTAAACCACCACGCTGAACACCGTGGTGCGAGTCACGTCCTCGTTGCGATCAAGCCGGAACTGCTGCTCCATCGCAATCGCTGCGTCGTACTCCTTGCGAATTTCGTCGGTCAGGCGCTTACCCCGCCCGGCCTTCACCGCGCCGCGGAAATCGCCGTTTTGCCGTTGCATATCAATCATCGACTGGGCGTAGTTGTTCCACTCCAACTGCAACGACTCCAGGCGCTTGAGTCGGTCCACTTGCTGGGGGTTATCCGCGACCAGCACCTGCAAATTGCGCAGGTCGGAAATGATCCGTGGCTTGGCCACTTCGTAGGGGTCGAGGAAATGCTCGTCGCCGGTAATCAGGAAACCGCGCATGCCGGTTTCCTGGTCGACCGTCAGTTTTGCGGTTTCGTTGAGGTTGTTGATCACCCGGTCGGTGTGCTCCACCCACTGGATCACCGACAAAAGGTAGGTGATCAGGCACACGAAAAACACCGCACTGAGAACACCCACACCCAGTGGCAAAGCCACGTTGCGGCTCAGAAGTTTGCGGAAGCTGTTTTCATCGACTGACGAAGCGGGAGTCATGGGCGTGCCTTGGCCAAGTACGGAAAAACCGGAAGTTTGCCCCAAAATCAAAGGCGACGGCTATGTTTCTGAGGTATTTGAACGACACACTCAGGACTTTACGCTTGATTATCGGCACAATGCCGGCCCGATTTTGGGAACTTGCCGGGATCGACATGACTCACTAGAGGATGGTCTTTCAACTGTTCAAGACCTGTACCTCCACTGCCTCTGGGAACCTTTATTATGTCCGTTGCCTCCACCATCCTCGTAGTCGAAGACGACGCCATCGTGCGCATGTTGATCATCGATGTGCTTGAAGAACTGGAGTTCAAGGTGCTTGAAGCGGCAGACGCCGAAGCGGCGCTGGCATTCATAGAAGACGGCAACAAGGTGATCGACCTGATGATGACCGATGTGGGCTTGCCAGGCATGGATGGCAAGGAGTTGGCGCAACGGACCCGCGTATTGCGCCCGGAACTGCCCATATTGCTTGCCAGTGGCTATGCCGAGAATATCGATTTGCCCGCAGGCGTGCAGATGATTGCCAAGCCGTTCTCCATCGATCAACTGCGCGATAAAGTCAAAAGCATGCTGCAAAGCCGCTGACAGCCCTATTCAGAATAGGCACATGGGTTGGGGTGGCAAGCGGGCTTGCCCCGCGCGGGGCTGCGTAGCAGCCCCAACAAAACCACCCTGGGTACACCAGGCACACCGAACAAGCAGGGTTTCGGGCTACTTCGCCACTCCCCCCGCCATGCCCCATGGGTCAGTGCCCCTAGCGTGACTTGCCCTTCAGTTTGAGATAGGACTGATGCAGATCCGCCGCCCAGCCATCCATCACCCCCTTCACATCCGCCGCTTTCATCACCTGGCTATCGTTGTCCAAGGGTTTGCCCGTGCCTTTGCGCACGACCTGGGCAATCACCCGACCGCTGCCACCATCGAGAAACTGCGCCTCGGTGCCCAGGGTGGTTTCCTGATCGCGGATCCCGGTACCGGTACTCACCGCTGCCGCCACCAGAGCCACCGGAATGAACTCATAAGGCTTGAGGCCTTCAGTCTTGCGGCTGACCGCCGTGATCGCCGCCCGCACCACAATCACCCCCGGGCCCGGCGCGTTGGCCAGTGGCAGTGACTTGACCAGTTCACGCTGGAGCGCCTGGTTGTAATACGCGTTGATGCCGCGCAGCGTGTCCTCGGGGATTTGCGCCGTGGCCTGGGGCTTGGGGAAGAATTGCGTGGGCTCAATAAATACTGAGGTGTAGCTGTTCAGATTCAGCTTCGGATCGACCCAGCGCATCACCTCTGCGCCCGATGGCGACTTGGCTTCCCGCAATTGGCTGTAGTCCGAAAGGAAACCCGAATACTCGTCCGGCTGGGGGACTTTACTCGCACACCCGGTCACCCCGAGTGAGGCAATACATAGCGTGCTGATCATTAGCCCTAGCTTCATGGTGCGACTCCTTGGTGTTTATCGTCGAAACGTGAAGTTACAGGTATAGCCAACTCTTGGAAAATAACCTGCCGGTTGCGCGCACAGCCGTTGGAAGACCTGATCAAGCGCCAACCTTACAACCCTAAAGCGCGGTTGGCGCTGATCCAGTACTACCTGGAGCGCGGCCAGGAATCGACGGCAAAGAAGGTGATGCAATAATGGAAGAAGTTGAACCCACAAGACCCGGCCTTGAAACAACTAGGTCTGATCTGCAAGGGTGGGGTAATGAGACACAGCCGACCGGTGAACCGAACGCTGGTTGATGTAAGCGCCATAATCAATGATGAGCGATTTCGCTTTCGGCAGTTGGTCCTTATGAAGAACCACTTCGATAGAATCGCCCAGGGTATTTTTAGTCAATGTCACGTAGACGGCGATACCATTCCCTTGCTGGTTGCGCAGAAAGAAAACAACTTCTTGCCCCACATCCACTCCTAAAATTCTCGGTGCTATGAGCCTGATGTTATCTCCTTCATCAAAGACTTCAGCCGCCGGCAGAGCATCAAACTCAAGAAAATCAAATGTATTAGGCATCTTCTTATCCTCGTCATTTTAATGGGCTAAACCTCGAACTACTGGGTCTGCCAACCATTAGCGGGAAAGAGCCGCATCCTGTCTACTGTCAAAGTTCACAGGTCCTTACCCATCCACATCAGGTTCCAACAAGCGGAATCGGTCGCCACCCTCCATGCACTACGCACTCGCAGCTCAAACGCTACAGAATCAAATAAAAACTATAAAACCAGACCAGTTGAATAATACCCTCTGTTTTATTGCCAAAATTCTGATCCGTATTAATGTAGTTTTTCTGAGCCTGTTTTGTTTTTCATGGATTTCCTACAGTGCCCGGGACTTGAAACCGTGGAAGACTGACCATGAGCACAGCATCAACCGGGCAGGCCTATAACTATAAGGTTGTCCGTCAATTCGTCATCGCCACCGTGGTATGGGGCGTCATCGGCATGGCCATGGGGGTGTGGATCGCCTCGCAATTGGTGTGGCCAGACATGAACCTGGACCTGCCCTGGACCACCTTTGGCCGTTTGCGGCCACTGCACACCAGCCTGGTGATTTTCGGCTTTGCCGGCAGCGCGCAATTTGCCGCCAGCTACTACGCGGTACAGCGCACCTGCCAGGTGCGCCTGTACTCCGATTGGCTCGCCGCCTTCACGTTCTGGGGTTGGCAATCGGTGATCGTGATCATGCTGGTCACCCTGCCCCTGGGCTACACCACCACCAAGGAATACGCCGAGATCGAATTCTCCGGCGCGGTGTGGATGACCGTGGTGTGGGTGGCCTACGCCATCGTGTTCTTCACCACCGTGGTGCAACGCAAGACCCAACACATTTACGTCGGCAACTGGTTCTTCGGCGCGTTTATCGTGGTGATCGCCATGCTGCACGTGGTCAACCACCTGTCGATCCCGGTGGACTGGTTCAAGTCCTACCCGGTGTACTCCGGCGCTACCGACGCCATGGTGCAGTGGTGGTACGGGCACAACGCGGTGGGCTTCTTCCTGACCACCGGGTTCCTGGGGATGATGTATTACTTCGTGCCCAAGCAAGTCGGGCGGCCGGTGTATTCCTATCGCCTGTCCATCGTGCACTTCTGGGCGCTGATCACCCTGTATATCTGGGCCGGCCCCCACCACCTGCATTACACGGCGCTGCCGGACTGGGCGCAGTCGTTGGGCATGGCCATGTCGCTGATCCTGCTGGCACCCAGCTGGGGCGGGATGATCAACGGCATGATGACCCTCTCCGGCGCCTGGCATAAATTGCGCACCGACCCGATCCTGCGCTTTTTGGTGTTGTCGCTGGCGTTCTACGGCATGTCGACCTTTGAAGGGCCGATGATGGCGATCAAGACGGTCAACGCCCTGTCCCACTACACCGACTGGACCATTGGCCACGTGCACGCAGGCGCCCTGGGCTGGGTGGCGATGATCACCTTTGGCTCGCTGTACCACATGATCCCCAAAGTCTTCGGCCGCGAGCAGATGTACAGCGTACCGCTGATCAACCTGCACTTCTGGCTGGCCACCATCGGCACGGTGTTGTACATCGCCTCGATGTGGGTCAACGGCATCACCCAGGGCCTGATGTGGCGGGCGGTCAACGACGACGGCACCCTCACCTACTCGTTTGTCGAAGCCTTGCAGGCCAGCCACCCGGGGTTTGTGGTGCGGTTTGCCGGCGGCGTGTTCTTCCTCAGCGGCATGTTGTTGATGGCCTACAACACCTGGCGCACCGTGCGCGTCGCGGACTTGAAGGTGGCGCACCGTGATGCGCAGATCGCCTGATGTGGGAGATCATCCTCAACCTGGCGGCGGTCATCTGCCTATATGGCGCCGTGGAATATTGCCTTCGGGATCAGTCGGGGGAAGCCTTGGATGAGGCCAGTCTGATTCCTTTTGCCGACGACCCGGAAGTGGCACGACGGGTGGAACTGGCGACGGGCAAGCCGGTCAAGGCCGTGGCGCCTGAGGAGGCCAAGCCAGGCTGGGGTAATGTAGAGGTCTGAGGGGATATTGGGCTTTTTGTGGGAGCGGGCTTGCTCGCGAAAGCGGTGTGTCAGTCAAGTAGTTCTAACCTGACACACTGCATTCGCGAGCAAGCCCGCTCCCACATTTGCTAGGGGATCAGCCGCGTTCGCGAGGAATCAGGCTCTGCAACTGCAAGGCCAGGAAATTGGCATCGAAGGTGAAGGTATCCGGGTCTTTCAAGCCATTGGTTTTCTTCCAGAGCCAGTCATCGGACCCCGGCAGCAGCACGAGGGAAATGCTGCCGTAGCGGGCCGCCGTCAGCCCAATGACCGACAACGAAATCAAGCCACCCGCCCCCATCACTTGCGGCACAAACTCCACCGGCTTACCCGCGATATGAATGGTCAACTTCTCGGTCTTGAACGTCGAAGTCTCCACCGGCACGCTCGGCCCGGACGCCACATAGGCCTCACGCTGCACCTCCAGCAAACCGTCACGCTTGACCGGCGCCAGCCATTGCTCGATCTGACCGTACAGCTCGGTGATTTTCTGGGTCCAGTGGGCTGACTGCACCTCGAACTGTTGGCGTTTGTGCGCTTCGCTGTCGGCGTAATGACGAAGCATCTCGCCCAGTTGCTGTACATCGTCCATTGCGGTGTTCCTCGGGAGCTGCAAACAACGATCATGGCAGATGCAGCCACCGCGCGTATGACTAACGCTCGCGGGTTGAGTAAGGTGTGGCTTTCACCCAACAGCTTGGAGAGTTTCGCATGCGCACCATCGGCCTTATCGGCGGCATGAGCTGGGAGTCCAGCGCCGAGTACTACCGGATCATCAACCAGCAGGTCCGCGACCGATTGGGGCCGTTGCGCTCGGCACAAATGCTGCTGTACAGCGTCGACTTCGGCCCGGTGGAGCAGGCTCAGCACGCCGGGCGCTGGGATGACGCGGCGCTGATCCTGCAAGACGCCGCGCGTCGTCTGCAAGCCGGTGGCGCCGACTGCATCGTGCTGTGTACCAACACCATGCATCTGGTCGCACCGCAGATCGAAGCGGCTGTGTCGGTGCCGTTCCTGCACATTGCCGATGCGGCGGGCGCGGCGGCGGTCAAGGCCCAGACCCTGACCGTCGGCCTGCTGGGCACGGCGTTTACCATGGAACAGGATTTTCTCAAGGCGCGCCTGGCCGCCCAGGGCCTGACCGTGCTGGTACCCGACGCACAAGAGCGCAGCGCCGTGCACCGGATCATTTATGAAGAGTTGTGCGTAGGGGTGATCAGCGAAGCGTCACGCCAGGTCTACCAACAGGCCATCGCGAACCTCGCGGCCCGTGGTGCCCAGGCGATTATCCTGGGGTGTACCGAGATTGGCCTGCTGATCAAGCCCGAGCACAGTGACCTGCCCTTGCTCGACACCACCTTGCTGCATGCGCAGGCTGCGGTGGCGTTTGTCCTGGGGGATCAGGCGGTCTGACGTAGGCGAGCCATGCTCAGGGCATCGACAAATACGCCGTCGCGCACGGCGTAATCGCGCAACCGGCCTTCGGTCTCGAAACCAAACTTGCGGTACAGCGCCTGGGCCGGCTCGTTGTCGACATACACCGTCAGCTCCACCCGGTGCAGGTTCATCCAGTTGTCAGCCACCTCCAGCGCCGCGCCCAACAGCTGGGTGCCCACGCCCTTACCCTGCCAGGCCACTGCCACCCCCATGCCGATGCTGCCGATATGGCTTTGGCGACTGCGCCCATACTGCTCCAGGGTGCAATTGCCAATCACCTCCCCCGCCTGCACCGCCACCAGCCTGAACAGTCGCTCATTGGTATCGGCCAGGCGCTTGCGCCAGACCTCCAGTGACTGGAAAGGCATCTGCAGCACCTGACGGCACACGGCCGGGTCGTTGTAGAGCGCGAGCATGCCTTCGAGATGGCTTTCGGCAAAGCGCTGGATCACGATCTTGGAGTCAGGTGTAGGCATTGTGTTTCATCCTTTGAAAGACAAGTGGCCGATCAGTGTAGGCGGCGATAACAAGCGCTGTCATCCACGACTGCGTTGCGCGCCCAGCCGCCACACCCGCGCAATATCCGCCGCCCGTTCACGCAACAGTCTCGGCGCTTCGCTGCAGGCCTGCTCCAGGCTCATCGGCCCACCTGGCAAGGCGAACGCAGCATCGACGCCATGGGCGTACATCTGTTCGTAGCCCTCGCCCAGCGTCCCGGCGATCACAATCACCGGAACGCCGTGCTGCTTGGCCACCCGCGCCACGCCAAACGGGGTTTTGCCGCGCAGGGTCTGGGCGTCGAAACGACCTTCGCCGGTGATTACCAGGTCGGCGCCGCGTACCGCATCTTCCAGCCCCACCAATTCGGCGACCACGTCCACACCCGCGCGAAACTGCGCGCCGAGAAAGGCTTTGGCAGCAAAGCCCAGGCCTCCCGCCGCGCCGCTGCCCGGTTCGTCGCGTACGTCCCGGGGCAACACCTCGGCGCAGTGGTCGGCGAAGTGTCCCAGGGCCTGGTCCAGTTGCTCGACGTGATGTGCAGTGGCGCCTTTTTGCGGGCCGAAAATCGCTGACGCGCCGTGGGGGCCGCATAGGGGATTGTTGACGTCGGCGGCGATGTCGAAACTCACCTGGGCCAGGCGTGGGTCCAAATGTTCAAGATTGATCCGTGCCAACTGCGCCAGCGCCAAGCCGCCACGCGCCAGGCTTGTGCCCTGGGCGTCCAGCAGTTGCACGCCCAAGGCCTGCATGGCACCGGCGCCGCCGTCATTGGTAGCACTGCCGCCAATCGCCAGGATGATCCGCGCCGCCCCGGCATCCAGGGCCGCGCGGATCAGTTCACCGGTGCCGAAAGTGCTGCTGGAACAGGCATCACGCTGCCCCGGCGCAACCAGTTGCAAGCCGCTGGCTTCGGCCATCTCGATGATTGCCGTGGCGCTCTCGGCCAACCAGCCCCAGCGTGCCTCCACGCTCCCGCCCAACGGGCCTTGCACGGTGCAGCTGCGCAATTGGCCATGGCAGGCGGCGAGTACCGATTCCACCGTACCTTCACCGCCGTCCGCCATCGGACACTTGATCAGTTCGGCATCGGGCCAGACCTGGGCCAACCCTTGGGCAATGGCCTGGGCCACGCCTTCGGCACTGAGGCTGTCCTTGAACGAGTCGGGGGCGATGATGACTTTCATGGGCTTTCTCCGGTTTTTATGACGCCCATGCTGCCAGTTGGCACCGGCAATGACGCCTGTCCGATGCACAAGCGTGGCTGGGGTTTGTTGTTCATTTGGACAAAATGGCTTGTCTGTGGCGAGCGGGCTTGCCCCGCGCTGGGCTGCGCAGCAGCCCCAATAAGCTCACCGAGTTTTACCAGATAGTCCGAGGGTGCAGGGTTTGGGGCTGCTGCGCAGCCCAGCGCGGGGCAAGCCCGCTCGCCACAGCCACAGCCACAGCCATAGCTATAGCCACGGATCAGAGGTGCGGGCTTTGGGGCAGCAGTTGCACACCCAGGTACAGCGCAAGCATGCCGTCGAGGGTCAAGGGGTCGACACCACTCAATTCGGCAATGCGCTCCATGCGGTAGCGCAGGCTGTTGCGGTGGATGCCCAGAGCATCGGCGCAGGCCTGGCTTTGCCCATCGTGCTCGCACCAACTGCGCAGCGTGGCCTGCAACTGGCCGTTGCTGTCCTTGGCCAGGACCTTGCGCAACGGGTTGAGCAATTCGTCGAGAGCATCGTCGTTGCGATGGCGCCAGAGCATTACCGGTAACCGGTAGCGATTGAGGGTCAGCAGGCGCGACTGGGGCAGCACGTCGCGGCCATAGGCGAGCAAGTCCGCTACGCGCCGATAGCAGCGGCGCAACCCGGCCAACCCGTCGGCCTGGCCACCCACGGCCACCCGCAGGATGTTCCAGCCCGAGGCCTCAAGTTTTTCCAGCAGGCGCGGATTGTCTATCGGCACCGACGCCGGGCGGCACCACAGCAACGAAAACTGCGCAGAACTGACGCACCAGCTATCGGGGTAGCGGGAGGCCAGCCAGGCCGCCAGGGCTTCGGCGGTCTGGCCCGGGCCCAGTTCAAACAGATAGGGGGTGCGCGGCAACTGCGGTTTGAGCCCCAGTTGCTGGGCCTCATCCACCAGGCGCGGCGATTCGCCGCTGTCGGCCAGCAGCAACGCCAGCAGATCATCACAGCGTTGGCGCCGCCACTGCTGTTCGGCCTGTTGATGGCGTTGGCTGACCAGCATCTCGGCGGTCATGCGCACCAGTTCGGCATAGGTGCGCAGCAGCTGCGGTTCGCCACTGATGCCCAGCACGCCGATCAGGCGCTGGTCATGCAGCAACGGCAGGTTGATCCCCGGCGCCACGCCCTTGAGGTGCTTGGCGGTCTGGCTGTCGATTTCCACCACGCGACCGTTGGCCAGCACCAATTGCGCGCCTTCATGGCGGGTATTGATCCGCTCCGGCTCGCCGCTGCCGAGGATCAGGCCCTGGCTGTCCATGACGTTGACGTTATAGGGCAAAATGGCCATCGTGCGATTGACGATATCCTGCGCCAGGTCATGATCGAGTTCGAACATGGGGCTAAATTCCTTGAAAGCGCTGCATTAAGCGATTGTTCAAAGGCACAGCGCAATGGATCGATCGCTGTGCGGGGGCACAAAGACACGGCACCGTCCCGTGACCGAGACTCTTGGGGCGATCAACGTTACCCGCGCATCGCGAAAAATCATAATAAAGAGAGAACGCCATGTCACAGAGCGCCGCCGCTACCCTGGCCAACGATGACGACAAAAACGCCGTCTACAAGCGCATCACCCTGCGCCTGATCCCCTTCATTTTCATCTGCTACCTGTTCAACTACCTGGACCGCGTCAACGTCGGCTTTGCCAAGCTGCAGATGCTCGACGCCTTGAAGTTCAGCGAGACCGTGTACGGCCTCGGTGCCGGGATTTTCTTTATCGGCTACGTGCTGTGCGGCGTACCCAGCAACCTGGCACTGACCAAGTTCGGGCCACGGCGCTGGATTGCGCTGATGATGATCACCTGGGGCACCCTGTCCACCTGCCTGTTGTTTGTCACCACGCCGACGCACTTCTACACCTTGCGCCTGTTTACCGGTGCCGCCGAAGCGGGCTTCTTCCCGGGAGTGGTGCTGTACCTCTCGCAGTGGTTCCCGACCTTCCGCCGTGGGCGGATCATGGCACTGTTCATGTCGGCGATCCCGGTGTCGGGCCTGCTCGGCAGCCCGTTCTCCGGCTGGATCCTCAACCACTTTGCTGCTGGCCAGGGTGGCCTCGCGGGTTGGCAGTGGATGTTCCTGCTGCAAGGTGTGCCAACGGTCATCCTCGGTGCCCTCGCCTACTTCCTGCTCAGCGACAGTTTTGCCAACGCCAAATGGCTGACCGCCCATGAGCGCGCGGTGCTTGAGGCCGACCAGGCCACCGACCTGGCCAACAAGCCCAAGACCACCACTGATTCGCTGCTGGAAGTGTTCAAGAACCCGGCGATCTGGGCGTTCGGCCTGATCTACTTCTGCATCCAGAGCGGCGTATACGCCATCAATTTCTGGCTGCCGTCGATCATCAAGAACATGGGCTTTAGCGATAACCTGGTGATCGGCTGGCTCAGTGCGATTCCCTATCTGCTGGCGGCGGTGTTCATGCTGGTAGTGGGCCGCTCTGCCGACCTGCGCAAGGAGCGGCGTTGGCACTTGGTGGTGCCGATGCTGATGGGCGCTGTCGGCCTGATCATCGCGGTGAACTTCGCCACCACCCCGGCCATCGCCATCCTCGGCCTGACCATCGCCACCATGGGCGCCCTCACCGGCCTGCCGATGTTCTGGCCGGTGCCCACCGCCATGCTCAGCGCCGGCGCGGCAGCGGGAGGCCTGGCGTTGATCAACTCCATGGGCCAGATGGCGGGCTTCTTGAGCCCGTATGTGGTGGGTTTTGTAAAGGATGCTACCGGGTCGACCGACCTGGCGTTGTACTTGCTGGCAGCGGTGATTGTCGCCGGTAGCGTGCTGGCGCTGCGCATGACCCGTACCCTCAAGGCCTGACATGATCAAAAAAATGTAGGAGCCGCTTTTTGTGGGAGCGGGCTTGCTCGCGAAGGCGGCGTTTCAGTCAATACATAGGTTGACTGATCCAACGCCTTCGCGAGCAAGCCCGCTCCCACACAAGCCCGCCTCCAGATTGAGTTCGGTGTCTACAGCAAACCGCCGCCGTCGATATCGATCACGCTGCCGGTCATAAAGCCATTCTCCATGGCCATCAAATAACCCGCCGCCACCTCATCCACCTGCCCCACACGCCCCACCGGCAACGCGCCGCCGACCTTGGTGAACATCCCCTCGCGCTGCTCCTCGGACAAACCTGCATAGGCCGGCGTATCGATCACCCCCGGGCTGACCACATTGACGCGCAGTGGCGCCAGCTCCTTGGCCAATTGCTTGCCCAACGCTTCGGTCGCGGCATTGATCCCGACCTTGATAAATTGCCCCGGCGCCAGCTTGCGCCCCAATTGCCCCGAGGTCAGGACGACGCTGCCACGCTCATCAAGAAATGGCAGGGCCTGTTGAATAGCGCGCAAGGCACCCCAGAGTTTTACATTGAAGTTGTCCTGGGCCAGTTGCAGGTCGCTGTCCTGCAGGGGCTTGGCCTGTACCGCCGGGCCCGAGGTGAAGACCAGGTGATCGAAGCGCCCCACGCTGTCAAACAAGCGTTGCAGGGAACTGCTGTCGGTGACGTCTACCGGTTCGCTGCGCACGCCGTTGTCGACCGTCGACGCCAAGCGCCGCCCGGCCAGTACCACCTGCGCGCCGCGTGCTACCGCTTGCCGGGCCACTGCCGCACCGATGCCGCTGCTGCCGCCAATCACCACTATGGTTTTGCCCTTGAGGGGAGATGTCATGGGAAGTGCCTCATGCTGAAAAAATGAGCGTTCATCTTCCCAGCTTGGCAATCACGGAAAAATCCCGGTAAAACGACAGGATCTTTAAAGGATTTTTACTAATGAGCTCAATCCTCGACCTGGAAGTGTTTGTGCGTACCGCCGACAGTGGCAGCCTCTCAGCGGCCGCCCGCAGCCTGAGCCTGACCCCGGCCGCAGCGAGCATCGCCCTCAAGCGCCTGGAAACCCGCCTGGGCATGCGCCTGCTGGCCCGCTCCACGCGCAGCATGCGCCTCACCGAAGAAGGCCGGCGCTACCTGGACAGCGTACGGGTGGCCCTGGAAGCCCTGGCGGAAGGCGAACAGGCGATCAAGCAACACGGCCAGAGCCTCAGCGGCTTGCTGCAACTGTCCGCGCCCTCGGATTTCGGGCGCAACGTGCTGCTGGGCTGGCTGGATCTGTTCAAGCGCGAACACCCCAATATCCGCCTGCAGTTGTTGCTCAACGACAGCAACGCCGACCTGTTCCGCGAAACCGTGGACATTGCCCTGCGCTTCGGCGTGCCACGGGATTCGAGCCTGGTGGCGCTGCCGGTAGTCGCCCATCACCGGCGTATCGCCTGCGCCAGCCCCGCCTACCTGGCGCGCCACGGCACACCCCAGGTGCCGGCGGAACTGGCGCAGCACAGCACGCTGCGCTACATGCGCCAGGGCCGGGCCAATAGCACCTGGTACTTTCGCCAGGGCACCTTGCTCGAAGAGGTCGAGGTGGGCGGCGATTACCTGAGCGATGACGGGGAAATCGTCCGGCGCTGGGCCCTGGCCGGCCACGGCATCGCCTACAAGGCCAATCTGGATGTGGCCGGCGATATCCAGGCCGGGCGCCTGGTGCCGTTGCTCAGCCAATGGCAAGGCGAACCCACACCCTTCAACCTGATGTGCCCCCATCGCTTGCAAGTGTCGGAGCGGGTCAAGGTCCTGCATCGTTTTCTACAGGCGCGCTGTGCCGAGTTGCTCGGCGAATGATCTAACCTCATAACCAAAACCGCTCTAGTACGGGCTCTCCAGCACTGTTCAAAATCGAACAGCAGTTCAACACAGGTGTCGTTTTTTGGCATAAGCAACACGCTGATTAAAACCAAATACCCCACAAAAACCCGCTTTGGCGCTTGGCATGCTTTCTGCTCTATCCCTGCCAGAGATTGACTATACGAATAGAAACTCGCCTCCACTCGTAGCCAATCACAGGGAATGCACAATTGAAGTTGATCTCAAGGCCTCTGCCTCAACTCTCCTCCAGCTCGTTCAAAACCGTCAGCGCCCTGATCTTGATCCTCGCCTCCCAATGGGCCCACGCCGAGGAGTCGCGCCTTGAGACCGTAACGGTCCAGGCGAGCAAGGTCACCGCCAGCGAAGAAGCCCAGCTCAAGCTCGACGAGGTGGCCGGCGGCGTCAGCCTGGTCAAGGCCGCCGATGTCGAACGCGGCCGCTCGGCGACGCTGGAAGACACCCTCGCCTATCAGCCCGGCGTGTACGCGCAGTCGGCGGGCGGCAACGATGCAATCAAGATTTCCATTCGCGGCTCCGGGGCCAACACCTCGCCGGGGTATTTTCGCGAAGGCACCAAGTTCCTGTTCGACGGCCTGGCCCTGACCGGCTCCGGCGGCACGCCTTATGAGCTGCTGGAAACCCAGGGCCTGGACTACACCGAAGTACTGCGCGGGGCCAATGCCTTCCAGTACGGCGCGCTGTCGTTGGGTGGCGCGATCAATATGGTGACCAACTCTGGCCTGACTGCACCGGGCAATCACGCGCGCTTCGAGGCCGGCAGCTTTGGCTGGCGCAAGCAGCAACTGAGCACTGGCGGCGTGGTGGACAACGCTGACTACTACGTCAGCCTGAGCAACTCCGAACGCGACGGTTACCAGGACTGGACCTTCACCAAGGCCAAGGGCGTGGTCACCAACTTCGGCTACCGTTTCAACCCCAAGCTGCAAACCCGGCTGTTCGTACGCTACCGCGAGGAATACCACGAAAGCTCCGGCACCCTGACCAAGGCCCAACTCAAGCACGACTCTTCGCAGACCAACCCGGTGGCCCTGGCCAGCCGCGATGACTCGACCAAGCGTGGCTCGACCTGGGTTGGCAGCAAGACCACCTACACCTTCGACGATGACGCGACCCTGGATTTCGGCCTGGTCTATCACAACTATCCGCAGGTGCTGTACCGCAAGAGCACGGTCAACCCCAACTACTGGGACTGGCGCGACTTGAACCTGTCGCTGACCTATAACCGCAGCGACCAGATCCAGGGGCACACCAGCAATACCTCCCTGAGCCTGACCAGCACCCAGCACCTGCAAGCCGGGGTCAAGACCTACAACGGCAACCCGGCCTCCAGCACCTACGGCGCCCTGCAAAAACAGTCACGCTACACCGGCTCGTTCGACCGCGTGTTTGCCGCCGGCAACGACCTGCAACTGACCGACCGCCTGTGGCTGTCTACCGGCCTGTCGTTGAGCCAGATCAAGCGCGATATCGAGGTGCGCTACTCGGACCGCGCCAATACTTCGCCCTACCCAGACCACTACAAATACGATAGCTGGAACGTCGCGCCGCGCCTGGGCTTGCGCTATGAAATCACCCCGGACTTCCAGGTGTTCGGCAACGTCAGCCGCTCCATCGACCCGCCCAGCAGTTGGTCGTCGTCCGGCTCTGGGGTAGCCAGCAACTACGCCAAGACACTCACCGAGCAGAAGGCCAATACCGTTGAATTTGGCGTGCGCGGCAAGGCCGGGATTTTCGACGGCAGCCTGGCGGTGTACCGCTCATGGATCAAGGATGAATTGCTCACCGTCGAAGTGATTCCGGCCACCCGTACTACGGCGGCGGTCAACTCGACGTCCAACGCCAGCCCGACCATCCACCAGGGCATCGAAGCCGGCCTGGATACCGAGTTGTGGCAGAGCGAGCGTGGCGAAAAAGTCAGCCTGCGCCAGGCCTACACCCTCAACGACTTCTACTACCGCAACGACGCACGCTTTGGCTCCAACGAACTGCCGGGGCTGCCCAAGCACGTGTACCAGGCCGAACTGCAATACCGCCATCCCGACGGGTTCTATGCCGGGGTCAATGTGCGCTCGGTATCGAGTACTGCGGTGGACTACGCCAACACCCTGTATGCGCCCTCCTACACGATCTTCGGCGCCAAGCTGGGGTATGAAGCCCCGAGCAAGAAATGGCAGGTGTACCTGGACGTGAAAAACCTCACCGACCAGAACTACGTCACCGCCATCCAGCCGATCTACGACGCCCAAGGCAAGGACGTTGCCGCGCTGTATCCAGGGGACGGCTTTGGCGCCTTCACCGGTGTGGCGTTCAACTTCTAAGGTGGGAGCCTTCACGATGTCGATCAATCACTGGAGCAGGTTCGGCCTGCTCCTGGGGTTGCTGCTGGTGAGCGCCTGCTCGCCGGACGCCCCACCGCCCAGTTCAGTGCAACGGGTGGACGGGCACCTGGATGCCCAGGGCCTGCTCAGCTATGACCCCAGCGACTACCACGAAACCCGCCAGGGCACGCCGGGCGGTACCTTGCGCGTGTCGGCGGCGTTGGATACCGGCACCTTCGATGTGCATTCCAGCTACCACGGCAACGTGCAATGGCTGGCGCGCATCGTCTACGACTGCCTGCTGTACCAGGATGAGAACGGCAAAATTTCACCCTGGCTGGCCAAGTCCTGGGACGTTTCCGAAGACGGCAAGACCTACACCTTCCACCTGCGTGACGACGTGACCTTCAGCGATGGCGAAAAATTCAACGCCCAGGCGCTGCAGCTCAACCTGGAACATATGCGTGACCCGGCCACCAAATCACCGCTGGCGGCTGCGTACATCGCGCCCTATATCGATGGGCGGATCATTGACGACTACACCTTCGAGGCCCGCCTGCGCGAACCCTACTCGCCGTTCCTGTATGTGTTGGCACAGTCCTGGCTGAGCATGGTCTCGCCCAAACAGATCCGCGAAGCGCCCAAGAGTATCGCCGAGCACCCCATCGGTTCCGGGCCGTTCGTGCTGCAAAGCTATACCCGCGAACAAGGGGCGACCTTTACCAGGCGCGCCGACTACCACTGGGCACCACCAGTTACCCGGCACATCGGCCCGGCCTACCTGGACCGTATCGAGCTGAGCATCGTCCCCGAGGCCATGACCCGCTACAGCACCCTGCAATCCAAGCGTTCGGACTTCACCCTGGATGCCCCGGCGCAGAATACAGCGGCGATGCGCGCCTCGCAGAACCTGGTGGTACGCAACCGGATTCGCATGGCCAGCCCTTACCGCAGCCTCACGTTCAACACCCTGCGCTTCCCGTTCGACGATGTTCGGGTGCGCAAGGCCATCGCCCAGGCCATCGACCGTGACGGCCTGGCCTGGATCGCCGGGTTCGGCGAGTTCTTGCCCAAGAGCGATTACCTGGCGGTGAACACGCCGTTCTACGATCCGGCCTACCGCGATGTATTGAAATACGACGTCGACGCCGCCAACCGCCAACTGGACGAGGCCGGCTGGACCGAGCGCGATGCCCAGGGCTATCGGGTCAAGGATGGCCGGCGCCTGTCGGCGCAACTGCTGGGCTTCGAGAGCCCGTCATTCCCCAGCAACGTCGCGGTTGCCGTGCAGGCGGACGTGAAGAAAGTCGGCATGCAACTGACCATTCAAATGATGCCGTTGGCCCAACTGACCGACCGCCGCACAGCCGGCAATTACGACGCTATCGGCGGCGGCTATTGGCACACCAACACGCCCGACGGCCTGTACATCCTGTACCACAGCGACTCCCGCGCCTCGCCCACCAAAAGCGGCAACAACCTCAGCAACCTCAACGACCCGCGTCTGGACCAACTGCTCAGCGCCGCCCGCCGCTCCCACGACCCAGTAGAGCTGCAGGCCCTGTACAGCGCCGCGCAACAACGCCTGACCGAAGTGGTGCCGGCGGTGCCGGACTTCGAGAGCCAGGTGCTGATCGCCTATCGCACGGCGGTCAAGGGGCTGATCTTCGACACCGTGCATAACACCCCATTCTTTACCAGCGTGTGGCTGGACCAGGAGGCACCATGAAACGGCTTGCCGCTCGACTACTGGCCAGCGTGGGCGTGCTGTGGGGCGCGGCCACCCTGACCTTCGTCGCCATTCATTTCAGTGCCGGCGACCCGGTGCTGGCGATTCTCGGCGGGCCGGATGCCATTCCCACACCGCAGCAATTGGCCCAGGTCCGCGCGGAATACGGCTTTGACCAACCGTTGTGGGTGCAATACGGGCGCTACGTGGCACGGGTCGCCCAAGGTGACTTTGGCGAGTCGTACCGCCTGCGCATTCCCGTCACCGAGGCCATCGGCAAGCAGATCGGCGCCACACTGCAACTGGCCCTGAGCGCGGCGCTGTTGGCCATTGGCCTGGCGCTGGCAAGCGCGGTGCTCACCGCCAAGCGCAACCCCTGGGTGCGCCGCGTGGCTTCGGCCAGCGAGTTGGTGCTGTCGTCATCGCCGTCGTTTGTGCTGGGGATTTTGCTGTTGCTGGTGTTTTCGTTCCAGTGGCCGGTGTTGCCGCCGGCAGGCTCCAACGGCTGGCAAACCCTGATCCTGCCGACCATCGCCCTGGCGCTGCCGATTGCCGGGATGCTCAGCCAGGTGCTGCGCCAGGAACTGGAAGACATCCTCGAACAACCCTTTATCGCCATGGCCCGTGCCCGCGGCCTGTCGCAGACCGCCGTGCGCCTGCGCCATGCGCTACGCCATGCCCTGGTGCCGCTGGTGACCTTGTCCGGATTCATCTTTGCCAGCCTGCTGGGGGGAGCGGTGGTCACGGAAATGCTATTCGCCCGCCAGGGGATCGGGAGAATGATGCTCGATGCCGCCGTGGCCAAGGATGCGCCGGTGGTGCTGGGAGTCACGTTGTTGGCGGCGCTGGTTTATGTGGTGGTGAACCTGTTGGTGGATGTGCTCAACGGGTTGATTGATCCACGGGTTAAACCGCGATGAACACCGGCTTGTGGGGGGCTAGCTTTTGTGGGAGCGGGCTTGCTCGCGAAGGCGGAGGGTCAGTTGATAAATATTTGACTGATACGCCCCCTTCGCGAGCAAGCCCGCTCCCACAGTGGATCACCGACAGCTTCAAGTACTGTATTCAAGTAAGGAACAGAATATGAGCGACACCCAACTGCACGAACGCTTCGCCCCGGTTTTCCAGCGCATTGCCCAGGGCGCGGTGCAACGTGAGCAGGAGCGTACCCTGGCCTTCGACGCCGTCGGCTGGTTGAAAGACGCCGGCTTCGGTGCCCTGCGCGTACCCCGTAGCCAGGGCGGTCTGGGCGCCAGCCTACCCGAGTTGTTCGCCTTGTTGACCGAGTTGGGCAGCGCCGACTCGAACCTGCCACAGATCGTGCGTGCGCATTTCGGCTTCGTCGAAGGCCGCCTTGTGAGCCAGGACCGCGACTCCCAGGCGTACTGGTTTCCCAAGGTCGTCGCCGGGCAGTTGTGGGGCGCGGCCATGGCCGAGCGCAGTGACACCACCACCAACTCGGTGACGCTCAAACCCACCGCGCAAGGCTGGCAACTGGACGGCCAGAAGTATTACTGCACCGGCACCTTGTATGCCGACTGGATCGCCGTGGCGGCCGCCGACGGTGCTGACTTTATCAGCGTGGTGGTGCCCACCGATGCGCCCGGCGTGACCCGCGTGGATGACTGGGATGGTTTTGGCCAGCGCCTGAGCGGCAGCGGCACCACGCGCTTCGAGCAAGTGGTGGTGCCCGAGCATCAGGTATTGCGGCGCTTCAAGCCCGGCGAGTTGCGCGCCGAGTCGTATATCTCGGCGTTCTACCAGTTGTTCCACCTGGCGACCCTGGCCGGGATCGCCCGGGCCGCGTTGCGTGATGCCGTGGAGTTTGTCCAGGGCCGCACCCGCGCCTTTGGCATTCCCGGGCAATCCAGCCCGCGCCTGGACCCGCTGGTGCAACGGGTGGTCGGCAAGCTGTCGAGCCTGTCCTATGCCGCCGACAGCCTGGTGCAGGCCACCGCGCAGGTGCTGCAAACCACCCATGAGGCCGTGCTCGACGGTTCCATCAGCGAAGCGCAATACGTCGACGCCGATGTGCGCACCTACCAGGCACAACAAGTGATCCTGCCACTGGTGCTGGAAGCCACCAGCCTGCTGTTCGAAGTTGGGGGCGCCTCGGCCACCAGCCAAGTGCGGCGCCTTGACCGGCATTGGCGCAATGCCCGCACCCTGGCCTCGCACAACCCGGCGATCTACCGCGAACGGGCCCTGGGCGATTTCTACCTCAACGATGTCAGCCCCGCTGCCGCCTGGCGCGCCGCCCAGGAACAGGCCGTGGCCGACCACCCCGAGCATGCCAGCGCCCGCGATGAAGCCAGCGCCGTCTAACCCCAGGAACTTGCATGAAAAAGCACATGAGCATTGGCATGAACATCCTCGGTTTCGGCGCGCACGCGGCGGCCTGGCGGGTCGGCGAAGTGCCGGCCGATGCCTACCTGGATGTGGAGTACTACCGCAATATCGCGCGTATTTCCGAGCGTGGCTGCCTGGATGCGATCTTCCTGGCCGACGGCCCGGCCCTGGCGGGCGATGTGGCCACGCAACCGGTGGGCCGCCTGGAACCGACCATCCTGCTGACCGCCGTGGCCCTGGCCACGCAGCATATCGGCGTGATCGCCACCGCCTCCAGCACCTATAACGATCCCTACAACCTGGCTCGGCGCTTTGCTTCCCTGGACCATATCAGCGGGGGCCGCGCGGCCTGGAATGTGGTGACCAACGCCACTGACGCCGCCGCGCAGAATTTCGGCCTGGCCAACCAGATGCAGCACGAGCAACGCTATGCCCGCGCCGAGGAATTTATCGACATCGCGTGCAAGCTCTGGGACAGCTGGGAGGACGACGCGATCATCGGCGATGCCGGCACCGGGCGCTATGCGCACCCCGGCAAGATCCACACCCAGGACTTTGTCGGCCAGCACTTTTCCATCAAGGGCCCGCTGAACCTGCCCCGCTCGCCCCAGGGCCGGCCAGTGCTGGTGCAGGCGGGCTCGTCAGAGGGCGGCAAGGCCCTGGGCTCGCGCTATGCCGATGCGATTTTCACCACCCAGACCAGCCTGGAAGACGGCCAGCACTTCTACCGCGACATGAAGCAGCGCGCCGAGCAATGGGGACGCAACCCCGAGCACCTGAAAATCATGCCGGGCCTGTCCACGGTGATCGGCAGCAGCGAGGCCGAAGCCCATGCGCGCTTTGATCAACTCAATGCCTACCACGGCGAACATGGCCTGATTCAGCAAGTGGCCGCACGGATCGGCATCCCGGCTCAAGAGCTGGAACTGGATGCGCCGCTGCCATGGGCGCGGATCGGTGAAGTCGGCACCTATGAGAAAGGCTCCCAGGGGTTTCTCGAAGCCCAGCTCAACCTGGCCCGCCGCGAAGGCCTGACGGTGCGCGAGCTGTCTCGGCGCATTCTGGTCGGCCATCGGCTGCTGGTGGGCACCCCGGAACAGGTGGCCGACACCCTCGAACACTGGTTTCTCGCGGGCGCCGCCGATGGCTTCAACATCATGCCGGACATGTTTCCCTCGGGGGTCGAGGTGTTTGTCGATGAGGTGGTGCCGCTGCTGCGCAAGCGCGGGGTGTTCCGCCATGAGTACAGCGCCAGTACGTTGCGTGAGCACTTGGGGTTGCCGTACCCGCAGAGTCAGTATGCGAGGAGCCTGGCATGAACACCTCTACCCTGCCCTGGCGCTTGACCCTAGCGCTGCCGAGCGCTTTTCGCCCCGGTTTGTCACTGGCCTGGCTGTTTGTGATCGGCTTGTTGATCGCGGCGCTCGTGCCCCATTGGCTGACCGGCACCGACCCACTGGCCGCCGCTGCCCGCAACGCCTACCTGCCACCCAGCAGCAGCCACTGGCTGGGCACCGATGAAAACGGTCGCGATGTACTCGCCCGCTTGATCCACGGAGTACGCCCTTCACTGTTGATGGGCCTGGTGTCCACGGCCATTGGCCTCGGCGCCGGGATCATCCTCGGTTTGGCGGCGGGACTCGGCCCGCGCCTGGTGGATGGCGCGATCATGCGCTTGATCGATGTATTGCTGGCGTTTCCCGACCTGCTGTTGGCCCTGGTGATCATCACGTTCTGGGGCCAGGGCCTGTGGATCACGTTGATCGCGGTGGGCGTGGCGAGCATCCCGCGTTTTGCGCGGATGGTGCGTGCGCAGACCCTGGTGGTGCGCGATGCGCCCTACGTCGAAGCCGCCACCACCCTCGGCCGGCATCGTGCCGCCGTGGTGTTGCGGCATGTGCTGCCCAATGCGATCAAGCCGATCCTGATCCTCGCCACCATTGGCATCGGCCACAACATCATCACCGGCGCGGCGTTGAGCTTCCTCGGCTTTGGCGCCTCGCCGCCCGCGCCGGAATGGGGTTCGATGCTCGCCATGGGCCGCAATTACCTGGCCAATGCCTGGTGGTTGGTGGCCTGGCCGAGCGTGGCAATCATCCTGACCGTGGTGTCGATCACCGCCATTGGCCGTGACTGGCTGGCGCGCAGCGAGGGTAAATCCCGATGAGTACGTTAGTGGATGTGCAAGACCTGCGGGTGCAGTTTGGCCACACACCGATTATCAAGGGCATCTCGTTCAGCCTGGCCGCCGGCGAATGCCTGGCGCTGGTGGGCGAGTCTGGCTCAGGCAAGACCGTCACCTCACGCACCCTGAGCGGCCTGAGCGGCGCCGGATCAAAGGTTCAGGCTGAACGCCTGGCGTTTGCCGGCACCGACCTGCGCCAATTGGACGACCGTGCCTGGCAGACCCTGCGCGGTGCGCAGATCGGCTTTGTGATGCAAGACGCCCTCGGCTCCCTCGACCCGCTGCGCCCGGTAGGCAAGGAAATTGCCGAACCGTTGCGCTTGCACACGCAACTGGGTCGCGAGGCGCGCCAGGCACGGGTCATCGAACTGCTGCGCGCGGTCGGCGTGCCGCAACCGGAGTTGCGCGCGTTGCAGTACCCCCATCAATTGTCGGGCGGGCTACGCCAGCGGGCCCTGATTGCCTCGGCGATTGCCGCAGGCCCACGGCTGTTGATTGCCGATGAGCCGACCACAGCGCTGGACGCCACGGTACAGGCGCAAGTCCTGGCCCTGCTGGAATCCCTGCGCTCCCAGGCCATGGCGATGTTGGTGGTCAGCCATGACCTGGCGGTGGTGTCGCGCCTGGCGGATCGGGTGGCGGTGATGCATCACGGGGTGATTGTCGAGCAGGGCCCGGTGGAGGCGATCCTGCATGATCCGCAGCACCCTTACACCCAATCGCTGCTGCGGGCTGGGCGCGC
Organism: Pseudomonas sp. WS 5027; assembly: GCF_012985695.1. Taxonomy (NCBI): domain Bacteria; kingdom Pseudomonadati; phylum Pseudomonadota; class Gammaproteobacteria; order Pseudomonadales; family Pseudomonadaceae; genus Pseudomonas; species Pseudomonas sp. WS 5027. Next base: position 75,075 of record NZ_JAAQWU010000019.1, read on the forward strand.
CGTGCATTTCCAACGGCCGACCCGGGCGGCGCCGAAAGTCGCCAGTGTCGAGCGTTTCGACCTGCCGCTGATCGAGGCGCGCAACCTGCAAAAAACCTTTATCGGCCCCGACGGCCAGCCCCATGTCGCGGTGCACAACGCCAGCTTCAGCCTGCGGGCCGGGGAAACCCTGGGGATTGTCGGCGAGTCCGGCAGTGGCAAGACCACCCTCACCCGCATGCTGCTGGGGCTAGAACGCCCGGACGCCGGCGACGTGTGGCTTAACGGGCGGCCCTGGAGCGCACTCAATGATCAACAACGCCGCCAACTGCGCCAGCGTATCCAGGTGGTGTTCCAAGACCCGCAAAGCTCGTTTGACCCGCGCTACACCGTGGCCCGGGTGCTTAACGAGGCGCTGCAAGTGGCGGGCCTGCCACGCCGGGAATGGCCGGCACGCACCCTGGAGCTGCTGGCGTTGGTGCGCCTGGATCCCAGCGTGCTCGAGCGCCGCCCCCTGGAGCTTTCCGGCGGCCAGCGGCAACGTATCGCCATTGCCCGGGCGCTGGCGCCCAACCCCCAGGTGCTGGTGTGCGACGAGCCGGTCTCGGCCCTGGATGTGTCGGTGCAGGCGCAGATCCTCGCGCTGCTGGCCGACCTCAAGTCACGTCTGAAACTGGCCTGCCTGTTCATCTCCCACGACCTGGGCGTGATCAACCAGGTCAGCGAACGGGTGCTGGTGATGAAGGACGGTGAAGTGGTGGAAAGCGGCACGGTGCGCGACGTTTTTGACCACCCCCAACATGCGTACACCCGCGCCCTGCTCGATGCCATCCCGCAGATCGACCGGCCTGCCCCGGTGCCCGAACACCACTTCATTACCTATGCCATTGCCATATAAGGATTGTCATGAGCTTTTTGTCCGTGCCAGAGCTGTTGCAACGTGCCGCTGTGTTATTGCCACAGATCGCCGAGGGCGCCGCCGAACGCGAGCGCACCCGGCAACTGCCCCATGAACAGATCCGCCAACTGGCTGCAGCGCGCCTGTTGACCCTGCGCATTCCCCAGCGTTACGGCGGCAGCGAGTCCAGCGTGCGCCAGGTGGTGCAGTTCGTGATCGACCTGGCGGCAGTGGATTCCAATGTCGCCCAGTCCCTGCGCCCCAGCTTTGCCTTTATCGAAAGCCTGCTGGTGCAACCGTCCGAAGCCGAGCGCCAGCTATGGTTTGCCCATTACCTGCAAGGCGAGGTGTTCGGCAACGCCGGCTGGGAAATCGGCGGTGCCAACGGCCAGGTCAGCGCGCGGATTGTGCCCGAGGGCGAGCACTTTCGCGCCAATGGCAGCAAGTACTACAGCACTGGCGCGCTGTACGCCGATTGGGTCAGTGCGGTGGCACTGGATGAAAACGAGGAACCGGTTTCGTTCGTCGTGCCCCGCGGCCGTGAAGGCCTGGAACTGGTGGATGATTTCGACGCCATGGGCCAGCGCCTGACCGCCAGCGGCACCACGCGCCTGAACAACGTACTGGTGCGCCGCGAGGAAATCCGCACGCGGGTGGTGGAGGAAGGCCAGCGTTCGATCATCACCCCATTCCTGCAACTGTTCCTCGGCGCAGTGCAGGCCGGCATCGCCCGCAATGCCTTGAACGATGCGGTGGCCTTTGCCAAGGAGCATGCGCGGCCGATCAAGCACAGCAGCGCCAGCCGCTCGGTGGACGATCCCTATGTGGAGTTTTCCGTGGGTGAGATCTCGGCGCGCGCCTTTGCTGCTGAAGCCGTGGTGTTGCGTGCCGCTGACCGCATCGACGCCGCGTGGGCCAATGGGCTGGATCACCAGTCGGTGACCCGCGCAGCCATTGACGTGGCCCAGGCGCAATACATCGCCGCCGAGTCGGCACTCAAAGCCGCTGAACTGCTGTTTGACGTGGGTGGGGCTTCCACTACCGGACGCAGCCATAACCTTGACCGGCACTGGCGCAATGCGCGCACCGTGGCCAACCACAATCCTCGGCACTGGAAGGCCGCGGTGGTCGGCGCCTATCGGCTCAAGGACACCGAGCCACCGACGTCGGGCTTGTTCTAGAGCCTTGCTCTCTGGTATTGCATAGCAACTGTCTGCGCTTTTGAGGAGTTCACCATGATTTACCGCACACTGGGCCAGTCCGGGCTCAAGGTCAGCGCACTGACCCTGGGCACCATGATGTTTGGCGAACAGACCAACACCGAAGACTCGCTGCGCATCATCGACAAGGCCTGGGACCAGGGCATCAACTTCATCGACACCGCTGACGTCTACACCGGCGGGCGCTCGGAAGAAATTGTCGGCGAGGCCATCGGCCGCCATCGCGACGATTGGGTCGTGGCCTCCAAAGTCGGCTTCGGCCCGCCGGACGGCTTGCCCAACCGCAGTGGTTTGAGCCGCAAGCGCATTTTCAACGCGCTGGAGGCTAGCCTCACCCGCCTCGACACCGACTACCTGGACATGTACTACCTGCACCGCGAAGACCACGCCACCCCATTGGAGGTCACGATTTCGGCAATCGGCGACCTGATCCGCCAGGGCAAGATCCGTTATTGGGGGCTGTCCAACTACCGGGGCTGGCGCATCGCCGAAGTGGTGCGCGTGGCCGAACGCCTGGGGGTGGACCGCCCTATCATCAGCCAGCCGCTGTACAACATCGTCAACCGCCAGGCCGAGGTGGAGCAGATCACCGCAGCGGCAGCCTATGGCCTGGGCGTGGTGCCCTACAGCCCGCTGGCCCGTGGCGTGCTCAGTGGCAAGTACGCGCCGGATATCACCCCCGAAGCCGGCAGCCGCGCTGCACGCCAGGACAAACGCATCCTGGAAACCGAATGGCGCGTGGAGTCGTTGCGCATTGCCCAGCAGATCCAGCAATACACCCAAGGGCGTGGCGTGGGGATTGTCGAGTTTGCGATTGCCTGGGTCCTGAACAACCAGGCGGTGAGCTCGGCGATTGTCGGGCCGCGAACCGAGGCGCAATGGGATGCCTATACCGGGGCGCTCGAGGTGAAGATCAGTGCTGAGGATGAGGCGTTTATTGATTCGCTGGTGACGCCGGGGCATGCGTCGACACCGGGGTTCAATGATGTGGGGCACTTTGTTTCGGGGCGTATTGCCCGTTGATTGAATAAGGGCCAATGGGGAGGTCTGTGGCAAGGGGGCTTGTCCCCCGCTGGGCTGCGCAGCAGCCCCAAAACTTGCCACCTCGGTATATCTGGCAGAACGCGGTGAAGCTATTGGGGTGGCTTCGCCACCCAGCGCGGGGCAAGCCCGCTCGCCACGAAAAGCCAGCTAGCCCCCCCTTGTGGCGAGGGGGCTTGTCCCCCGTTGGGCTGCGCAGCAGCCCCAAAACCAGCCACCTCGGTATATCTGGCAGAACGCGGTGAAGCTATTGGGGCGGCTTCGCCACCCAGCGCGGGACAAGCCCGCTCGCCACGAAAAGCCAGCTAGCCCCCCTTGTGGCGAGGGGGCTTGTCCCCCGTTGGGCTGCGCAGCAGCCCCAAAACCAGCCACCTCGGTATATCTGATAGAACGTGTTGAAGCTATTGGGGCGGCTTCGCCACCCAGCGCGGGGCAAGCCCGCTCGCCACGAAAAGCCAGCTAGCCCCCACTTGTGGCAAGGGGGCTTGTCCCCCGCTGGGCTGCGCAGCAGCCCCAAAACCAACCACCTCGGTGTATCTGGCAGAACGCGGTGACGGTGTTGGGGTGGCTTCGCCACCCAGCGCGGGGCAAGCCCGCTCGCCACGATAAGCCAGCTGGCCCCCCCTTGTGGCAAGGGGGCTTGTCCCCCGTTGGGCTGCGCAGCAGCCCCAAAACCAGCCACCTCGGTGTATCTGGCAGAACGCGGTGAAGCTATTGGGGTGGCTTCGCCACCCAGCGCGGGGCAAGCCCGCTCACCACGATAAGCCAGCTAGCCCCCCTTGTGGCGAGGGGGCTTGTCCCCCGCTGGGGTGCGCAGCAGCCCCAAAACCAGCCACCTCGGTATGTCTGACAGAACGTGGTGACGGTATTGGGGCGGCTTCGCCACCCAGCGCGGGGCAAGCCCGCTCGCCACGAAAAGCTAGCTAGCCCCCCTTGTGGCAAGGGGGCTTGTCCCCCGTTGGGCTGCGCAGCAGCCCCAAAACCAGCCACTTCGGTATAGCTGGCAGAACGCGGTGACGGTATTGGGGCGGCTTCGCCACCCAGCGCGGGGCAAGCCCGCTCGCCACGAAAAGCCAGCGGTTTGCCTTCAGCGCATGGATGTCGTCAGCCCAGCGGCACATCCAGGCTGACCTTGACCCGGTCCATCACCACGATGCTGCGAAACCATTTGATATTGCGGTTCTCGTAGAACAGCGTGCGCGCCAGGGTTTCGTAGGCCTTCATGGTTTCCACCACGACCACCAGCATAAAGTCGGCATCGCCGGTGACGTAATAGCACTGCTGCACCTCGGGAATCGACATCTGCACCTTGAGCACGTCGAGGTCTTCGATATGGGTGCGCTCGGCGTGCACCTCCACCAGGATCGTGATCGGCTTGCCCACCGCATCCTGATTGACCACCGCTGTATTCGCGCTGATCGCCCCGCTCTGCTCCATGCGCTTGATGCGCCGCTGCACGGCGGCGGTCGACAGGTTGACCTGTTCGCCAATTACCCGCAGCGCGGTGGTGTTGTCCCGTTGCAGGTGCTTGAGAATCGCGCGGTCGAAATCATCCAGGGGCGACGGGGGGCTGATGGACATGCTGGCGAACCTTGGGCGTGAGAAAATTTCCCATAAGATGCCGTAAAACAGAGCAAACGTCTCACCTCAAAAGCAATATATTCCCACCTGAAATTACCCCCTCTTTTGTTTGAATCGGTTTGGCGAGGACTGCGTGTCTAAAGGCGTTGTTTTATCGGTAGCGGCCTCGGTGTTGTTTGCCGTGATGTATTACTTCACATCACTGCTCACGCCGTTGAGCGGCCTGGAGATTTTCGGTTGGCGCATGTTGCTGACCGTGCCGTGCATGACGGTGTTCATGGTGGTCAGCGGTGAGTGGCGCCAAGTGTGGGAATTGCTGCGCTTGCTCGCGGGCAAGCCACGGCTGATCGGTGGGATTGTGCTGTCGTCGGTGCTGCTGGGGGTGCAACTGTGGCTGTTTATGTGGGCACCGCTCAATGGCCGCAGCCTGGATGTATCCCTGGGTTACTTTCTGCTGCCACTGACCATGGTCCTCACCGGGCGCCTGGTGTATGGCGAAAAACTCTCGCGGCTGCAGCTGATCGCGGTGGTGTTTGCCGCGATTGGCGTGCTTAACGAGTTGTACCAGGTGGGCGGTTTCTCCTGGGCGACGCTGCTGGTAATCATCGGTTACCCGATCTACTTCGTGCTGCGCAAACGCCTGGCGACCGACCATTTAGGTGGCCTGTGGCTGGATATGGCGCTGATGCTGCCGGTGGCGCTGTGGTTTGTGCAAAGTGGCGAGCAGGGCTTCGCCGTGCTGGATGCGCACAAAGGGTTGTATGGGTTGATCCCGATGCTCGGGCTGATCAGTGCTTCGGCGCTGGTGTGCTACATCATCGCCAGCCGGCTGTTGGCGTTCAGCCTGTTTGGCCTGCTCAGCTATGTGGAGCCGGTGTTGTTGCTGGGGGTGGCGTTGCTGCTGGGGGAAAGCATCGGCCCGGGTGAGTGGCTGACCTATATCCCGATCTGGCTGGCTGTGATGGTGTTGGTGTTTGAAGGATTCAAGCACCTGATGCGTCAGCGTAGAGCCTGACCCAATAACTGTAGGAGCGAGCTTGCTCGCGAAGAACTCAAAGACACCGCGCCGCCTCAGGCAGTACGCGTTATCGTTGACGTCCATCGCGAGCAAGCTCGCTCCTACAAAAAGCCCTGTCAGTCGGTAGTCAGCACACCACGACGAACCTGGTCACGTTCGATGGATTCGAACAGGGCCTTGAAGTTACCCTCGCCGAAGCCGTCATCCCCCTTGCGCTGGATGAATTCGAAGAACACCGGGCCCATCAGGGTTTCCGAGAAGATCTGCAACAGCAGGCGCTTGTCACCGGCCACGGACGAACCGTCCAGCAAAATACCCCGCGCCTGCAATTGGTCCACCGGTTCGCCGTGGTTTGGCAGGCGACCTTCGAGCATTTCGTAGTAGGTATCTGGCGGCGCCGTCATGAAGCGCATGCCGATCTTCTTCAACGCATCCCAGGTCTTGACCAGGTCTTCGGTGAGGAAGGCGACGTGCTGGATGCCTTCGCCGTTGAACTGCATCAGGAACTCTTCGATCTGGCCTGCACCCTTGGACGATTCTTCGTTCAGCGGGATGCGGATCATACCGTCCGGGGCGCTCATGGCCTTGGAGGTCAGGCCGGTGTATTCACCCTTGATGTCGAAGTAGCGCGCTTCACGGAAGTTGAACAGCTTCTCGTAGAAGTTGGCCCAGTAGGCCATGCGCCCGCGGTAGACGTTGTGGGTCAGGTGGTCGATGACCTTAAGGCCAGCGCCCACGGGGTTGCGGTCCACACCTTCGATGAATACGAAATCGATATCGTAGATCGAGCTGCCTTCGCCGAAACGGTCGATCAGGTACAGCGGCGCGCCGCCGATGCCCTTGATGGCCGGCAGGTTCAGTTCCATCGGGCCGGTTTCGATATGGATCGGCTGGGCGCCGAGCTCCAGCGCGCGGTTGTAGGCCTGCTGCGAATCCTTGACACGGAACGCCATGCCACACACCGATGGACCGTGCTCGGCGGCAAAGTACGAAGCGATGCTGTTGGGTTCGTTGTTGAGGATCAGGTTGATCTCGCCCTGGCGGTACAGGTGCACGTTTTTCGAACGGTGGGTCGCAACTTTGGTGAAACCCATGATCTCGAAGATCGGTTCCAGGGTGCCCGGGGTCGGCGATGCGAATTCAATGAATTCAAAGCCCATCAGGCCCATTGGGTTTTCGTATAGATCTGCCATGATTTGGCGCCTCATCATCTTTTTAGAATTAAGTAAATTAATTGCCAGCAAGGATGAGGTGGGTCGGTGGCGCACAGGAAATGCCGCGCACGCTGCGGGCGAGGAAGTCACCGTAGATGAGTTGGAACCCGAGTAGCTTCATGGTTGGATCATTCTCTTACGGGCGTCTCTGACGGACGAGGCCTGCATGGAAACAGGCGCTTATTCTTGTATGCGTAAATCGATTCTACACAGCGTAACCAGGTTTGTCCGTATTCCTTATCAAATCCCTATGCCCTGGCGGGCGCAAGGGGTTTATTGCACAGGTAGATGCCCAGCAGGATCAACGCCGCGCCAAAGAACATCGGCCGGCCGGCACATGATGTGCAACGGCCATTAGCGCCGAAGGTGGTGCGACAAATCGGTTTGGCGGTGCTGGACCGACGCCAGTCATCTGCGGCGACCCTGGCTTTTATCCAGATGGCGCAACGCGTAACCGCTGTTTTTTGTAAGGGCACCCACTAATCCAGGCAACGACGCAATAGACCAAACAGTCTTTCCCCGTCAAAATGTGTTGCAAAGTTTGGCAAAGCCAAGCCCACGCACAACGAGTCAAGTAGCTAGTTCCACGTGTAGTAAATGCTAATTTCCATAGGCCAACTATCCTCCAGTTGTCCGACGTATTGCCTGTAGCCGTTACCAGGCGTCTCCCTTACTTCGCTACAGGCTGCATACATGCCACTTACCCTCAAAGGCCCGCGCAAACGCGCCGCCCGCTACTCGATCTCACTCGTGTGCGGCCTGCTGCCGATTCTGCTGGGTGTAGTCATTCTTTATATGCAGGCCCAGCGCACTCTGGAACAAAGTACCGAGCACACGGCCATTGAGGCCGTGCGCCAATTCGACCTGATGCTCGATAACACCGCCCTCGCCGCCCAGCAATTGCTGCCATTGGCAGGCAAAGACTGTGACAACGCGACGCAACTGGCGCTGCGCGAGCAAGTCACACGCCGCCCATTCGTGCGCGCAACCACGCTGTCCTGGCAAAAAAGAATTTACTGCAGCTCGTTGTTTGGCGACGCCAATGTGTCAACGGTCAATCCTGACGACTATGTCGACGGTCGCCTGTGGCTGATGAATGGCAATCCGGTCACGCCCAATACCGCGCTGTTGGTATACCGACTGGTGGAAGGTGACAAGGCGGCATTTGCCTCGATTGACGGCTATCACCTGACCAATGCCCTGCGCCTGATCAGCCGTTATACCTACCTGGTGTTGCAGGTGGGGCCCAACTGGCTAGGCAGCGATGGCAAAGTTCACACCAGCGCGCCGCCGGTATTTGCCGTGGCCCATCACCAACTCGCCTCCCAGCGTTATGACTACAGCGTGGAAGCCGGGATGCCCGAAGGCGAAGTATGGCGTTATATGGAAGCGCGCTACCCGGCCTTGTTCAGCCTGGTGGTGTTTTTCGGGGTGCTGGCAGGCGTGCTCGCGCACTGGCTGCAAAAGCGCTCTTCGGCCCCCACCCATGAACTGCAGCGGGCGCTGGGCGCCAATGAGTTCGTGCCGTACTACCAACCGGTGGTGCGCGGCGACAGCCTGCAATGGGCTGGCTGTGAAGTCCTGATGCGCTGGCAGCATCCAAAGGAAGGCCTGGTACGCCCGGACCTGTTTATCCCCCTGGCCGAGCACTCCGGGCTGATCGTGCCCATGACCCGCGCGTTGATGCGCCAGGTCGCCACACAACTGGCGCCCCACGCCGATCGCCTGGGCGAGAATTTCCACGTGGGCATCAACATCACCGCCCGGCATTGCCAGGACCTGGAGTTGGTGCAGGACTGCCGGGAGTTCCTCGCGGCCTTCAAGCCGGGCCAGGTCCTGTTGACCCTGGAGCTCACCGAGCGCGAACTGATCGAACCCACCGATGTGACCCGCCAGTTGTTCCAGGCCTTGCACAAACTGGGGGTGATGATCGCCATTGATGATTTCGGCACTGGCCACTCCAGCCTGGGTTATTTGCGCAACTTCAATGTTGACTACTTGAAGATTGATCAAAGCTTCGTAGCGATGATCGGGGCCGATGCTTTATCGCGGCATATACTCGACAGCATCATCGAGTTATCGGGCAAGCTTGACTTGGGCATCGTCGCCGAAGGCGTGGAAACCCAAGAGCAGTGCGATTATCTGATGGCACAAGGCGTGGACTTTTTGCAGGGTTACCTGTTTGGCCGCCCAGTGCCTTTTGACGCATTCATTAAGTCTTTGCATAGCGCTTGAATATCGATCTAGCATCATTGTGAAATATTGTTATTTATACAAAAGACATGATTTACTCGTGGCTCATTAACTACTACAATTTTTCCTGCCTGCGCTGAATTGGCAGGAGAGCCACATTTACCGAGTCATGCTGAGGCTCTTGGCTTATAGCTTTGTTTACAGTTGGTATCAGCCAAATACACTATTGGAGTAAAGATTTTGTCCAGACTCGCCGAATTTCGCGCAGCAGAAAAAGCCCTTCAAGAGCAGCTCGCCCAGCTGGAATCCCTGAAGAACGACGCTGGCTTGAAGAAAGAAATCGAATTTGAAGAAAAGCTTCAAGGGCTGATGAAAACCTACGGCAAGAGCCTGCGCGACATCATTTCCATCCTTGATCCAAACCCGGGCAAATCGGGAATTCAAGTGGCAGCTGCCCCTAAAACCCGTCGCGCACGTGTGGTCAAGGTGTATCACAACCCACACACCGGCGAACTGATTGAAACCAAGGGCGGTAACCACCGCGGCTTGAAGGCCTGGAAAGAACAGTACGGCGCCGCCACTGTAGACTCCTGGTTGCGCGGCTAATACCGGCGCACTAATAAAAGCCCCACACACGTGGGGCTTTTTTGTTTGTGCACGGTGATTTCACGACCTGCAGCTCTCGCAAGTGAACTTTTAAATACCCTCCACTTCGTACAAATTTACTGGCCAGTGGCTCTACGCTGCGGTTCTATAGTTATGTAATTTTTCCTCACTGCACCATGTCAGGTATCTGGCCATCACTGATCAAAGTTTCAGGCTTGCGCGCACCGAGCTGACTTCGTCCTTGCTCGACTCATAAGCCTGCGCTTGTCCGGCGTATGAAAAAACATAGGCCTTATTCGTATCAACAGCACCCACCAGTGTTTGCGAGAACACATGCCGACCGTTCTCGGTAATCACGCAGGTAGTTTCCAGGGCCTCAAGGCGACTCAGGGTAGTCGGGTGCATCTTGTTGCACACACTTTGATAGCCGCTGCGGGCAAAGTCCTTCTGGATAGACTTGCGCATCTCCAACAGCACACCTTGCAGATTGACCACATGCCCAGGCTCGATCGGCGTACCGGTCAGCTCCATGACCATCAGGGTCTGGCCATTTTCATCGTTCTTTATCGCCCGCTGGCGAGATACCAGAGATGGCGTTGCAGGCATGTCTGCGTCAGGCACCACCTCTTCCACTTGCCAGCCGCTGGGCCAGTGAATCTCAGGCTCTGCCGCCAGCACAGCGGAGCTGCCCAAGAGCAGGCACAAGGTACACAACAACGGTTTTTTCATTCGGCTCATTACGCAAGGCACTCGAAGTTCAAGCCACAAAGTTTGAGCCCGTCCATAGAATGGTCGCAAGGCCCGCGTGAGTTTTTCATTTGGCGCGGTCGGTGTAGCCTGCGTATCATGATGGCGCTGCACAGATCTGCCGCAAGCCAAGGGACCGCTCAATCCACGAGCTGCGTCTGCCCCATTTTTTCTGGAGGGCCCATGAGCCTGCACGAATTGAACACCTTCCCGGGCGTCACTGCCCAACCCGACACCGCCACTTCGAACTTCGTGTTCAACCACACCATGCTGCGGGTCAAGGACATCACCAAGTCGCTGGACTTCTACACCCGCGTCCTGGGTTTTTCCCTGGTTGAGAAGCGCGACTTCCCGGAAGCCGAATTCAGCCTGTACTTCCTCGCCCTGGTCGACAAGGCGCAAATCCCCGCCGATGCCGCCGCGCGCACCCAGTGGATGAAGTCTATTCCGGGCATCCTGGAACTGACCCACAACCACGGCACCGAAAACGACGCCGACTTCGCCTACCACAATGGCAACACCGACCCACGTGGCTTTGGCCATATCTGCATTTCGGTGCCGGATATCGTCGCGGCCTGCGAGCGCTTCGAAGCACTGGGTTGCGACTTCCAGAAGCGCCTGAGCGATGGCCGCATGAAAAGCCTGGCATTTATCAAGGACCCGGACGCCTACTGGGTCGAGATCATCCAGCCAGCGCCGCTGTAACGGGCACATCCCCTGCAATCAACTCGGTCTTGCTCAAAGACCGAGGCGCCTGCATCGCAGGCAAGCCAGCTCCCACAAAAGCAACACCCACAAAAAACCCATGATCGCTCATGGGTTTTTTGGTTTCAGGCCTTACGCTCGGATCAGGTGATCAAAGGCACTCAGGGAAGCCTTGGCGCCCTCCCCCACGGCAATCACGATCTGCTTGTACGGCACGGTCGTTACGTCACCGGCGGCAAATACGCCTGGCAGTGAAGTCTCGCCACGGGCATCGACAATGATCTCGCCACGGGGCGACAGCTCCACGGTACCCTTGAGCCAATCGGTGTTGGGCAGCAAACCGATCTGCACAAAGATACCTTCCAAGTCGACGGTCTTGAACTCGCCGGTATCGCGGTCCTTATAGGCCAGGCCGGTGACTTTCTGGCCGTCACCCTTGACCTCACTGGTCAGCGCACTAGTGATCACGTCAACGTTCGGCAGGCTGTAGAGCTTGCGCTGCAACACCGCGTCGGCGCGCAACTTGCTGTCGAACTCGAGCAAGGTCACGTGGCTGACAATACCGGCCAAGTCGATGGCCGCTTCCACACCGGAGTTACCGCCGCCGATTACCGCCACGCGCTTGCCCTTGAACAGCGGACCATCGCAGTGCGGGCAGAAGCACACGCCCTTGGCCTTGTATTCCTGCTCGCCCGGCACACCCATTTCGCGCCAGCGCGCACCGGTCGCCAGGATCACGGTCTTGGACTTGAGAGTCGCGCCACTTTCAAAGCGAATTTCGTGCAGTTCGCCGGGATTTTTCGCCGGGATCAAGCTGCTGGCGCGCTGCAGGTTCATGATATCCACGTCGTACTGACGCACGTGGGCTTCCAGGGCGCTGGCCAGTTTCGGGCCTTCGGTTTCCTGCACCGAGATGAAGTTCTCGATAGACATGGTATCCAGCACTTGCCCACCAAAACGCTCGGCGGCCACACCGGTACGGATGCCTTTACGCGCAGCGTAGATGGCCGCCGCAGAGCCGGCTGGGCCACCACCGACCACCAACACATCAAAAGCGTCTTTGGCGCTGATTTTCTCGGCTGCTTTTTCGATACCGCTGGTGTCGAGCTTGGCGAGGATTTCTTCCAGGCCCATGCGACCCTGGCCGAAGTTCACACCGTTAAGGTAGACGCTAGGGACCGCCATGACCTGACGCTCGTCGACTTCAGCCTGGAACAGCGCGCCGTCGATAGCAACGTGGCGGATGTTCGGGTTGAGGACGGCCATCAGGTTCAGCGCCTGGACCACGTCCGGGCAGTTCTGGCAGGACAGCGAGAAGTAACTCTCGAAGTTGAACTCACCTTTAAGGCTACGAATCTGTTCAATCACTTCGACACTGGCCTTCGAAGGATGGCCACCGACTTGCAGCAGGGCCAGCACCAACGAAGTGAATTCATGGCCCATGGGGATGCCGGCAAAACGCAGGCTGATATCGGCACCCGGGCGGTTGATGGAGAACGACGGCTTGCGCTCATCGTTACCATCGGTGTTCAGGGTAATCAGCGTGGTGAGGCTGGTTACATCCTGCAAAAGGGCAAGCATTTCCTGGGATTTCGCACCGTCGTCGAGGGAGGCGACGATCTCGATCGGCTGGGTGACCCGCTCCAGGTATGACTTCAACTGAGCTTTAAGATTGGCGTCCAACATACGGGCGATTTCCTATTTCAAATCAATTCGGTAAAAAAAAACGCCCGAGCGAATCTCGCCCGGGCGTTTTTGAGGGCGGTGCGGCTTACTTAAGGTGCGGCAATCCGCCCTTGATACTTCACAGACTTAGATCTTGCCGACCAGGTCCAGGGACGGAGCCAGGGTAGCCTCGCCTTCTTTCCACTTGGCTGGGCACACTTCGCCTGGGTGGGCAGCGACGTACTGGGCGGCCTTGATTTTGCGCAGCAGCTCGGAAGCGTCACGGCCAACACCGCCGTCGTTCAGTTCAACGATCTTGATCTGGCCTTCCGGGTTGATCACGAAAGTGCCACGGTCTGCCAGGCCAGCTTCTTCGATCAGCACGTCGAAGTTGCGGGAGATGGTCAGGGTCGGGTCGCCGATCATGGTGTACTGGATTTTGCCGATGGCTGGCGAGGTGTTATGCCAGGCAGCATGGGCAAAGTGGGTGTCGGTGGAAACGCTGTAGATCTCGACGCCCAGTTTCTGGAATTCGGCGTAGTTGTCAGCCAGGTCTTCCAATTCGGTTGGGCAGACGAAAGTGAAGTCGGCTGGGTAGAAGAACACGACAGACCACTTGCCTTTCAGGTCAGCGTCCGACACGTCTACGAAGTTGCCGTTTTTGTAAGCGGTAGCTTTGAACGGTTTTACTTGGCTGTTGATGATAGGCATCGTTGACTCTCCGTCAGGGGTTAGTAAGTTGATGGGTGAATCCTACCCAGTCTCATCGCCGATGGCTCATTGGCAAACCTGATGCTGGCGATTGGTTTTGGCTATCAACCCGCTGTATTAATAGAAGAAATCTTAAAGCAGCGGATCGCGGGCCAAGGTCATGCCAAGAAAGGGCGTCGCTTCAACATAGCGCATGGCCGACTTCATGTCCTTCCAGCCGACATACGTCATCAACGACTTCAAATCCCAGCCGCTACGATGGGCCCAGGTGGCAAAGCCACGGCGCAGAGAGTGGCTGGTGTACTGCTCGGCGGCAATGCCTGCTCGTTCAAGGGCCTGGCGCAGCAATGGGATCACGCTATTGGCATGCAACCCCTCCTCGCCCAGGTTGCCCCAGCGATCGATCCCGCGAAACACCGGGCCGCGCACCAGGGCCGAGGCGCTCAGCCATTCGCTATAGGCCTGCACCGGGCACAGGCGCAGCAGCGCCGGGGCTTGATAGGTCTTACCGAGGTTTTCCCGATCACTCTTGCTGCGCGGCAGATACAGAGTGATGCCCGCGCCCGGCACCACCTGCACATGTTCGACCTGCAACCGACACAACTCATCACTGCGAAAGCCGCGCCAGAATCCCAGCAAGATCAAAGCTGCATCGCGCTTGGCGCGCAGCCAGCGCGGTCGATCGCCCTCTGCCCGCGCCTGCTCAGCTTCACGTTCAAGGCAGCAGACCACTTGCTCCAGATGCTGGAGCTGCAAGGGTTCGGCCTGTTTTTCCTGGGCCGGGTGCAAGGCGCGGATGCCCTTGAGCACTTTGCGCACCACCGGCGCCTTGGTGGGGTCTGGAAAACCCTGGCTGGTGTGCCATTGCGCCAGCGCCGAAAGCCGCAGCTTCAACGTGTTGACCGCGAGCACCCCGGCATAGGCCACCAGGTAACGCGCCACGCTGTCGCTGGTGGCAGGCAGGAAGCCACCCCAACTTACTTCAAAGTGCTCGATGGCAGCGCGATAGCTACGGCGGGTGTTATCGCGGGTTGCGGCGCTCAGGTAACGATCTAGTTCACTCATACCGCGATCGCCGGCAAGCCGGCTCCTACAGGGGGTTGGTGTACGGGCATTGGGCTCGGACGGGGCCGGCAGCCAATCACACGGGATAATACGCCAATATCCCAGGTGTTAAATCATGAATTCAAACGTATTTTTATTCGTGATACAGTACGTATATACATAATACATACCACAGTACTAAATCGACGGAGACCCCATGGCTCGCGGCGGCATCAACAAAGCAGTAGTTCAAACGGCACGCCTGGCAATCCTCGCCCGTGGCGAAAACCCCAGCATCGACGCCGTACGCATCGAAATGGGCAATACCGGCTCGAAAACCACCATCCATCGCTATTTAAAGGAGCTGGACGAGAGCGAAACCCGGCTCACCATCACCGAAGCGCCCATCGACGATGAGCTTGGCGACCTGGTCGCACGCCTGGCCCAGCGCCTGAAAGAGAAAGCCCAGGAGCCCATCGACCTGGCCCTGGCACAGTTCGAACAGCACAAAAGCGCCCTGCTCGCCCAGGTAGAAGCGCTGGAAGCAGCGCGCAGCCAACTCCAGCAGCAATTCGATATCCAGGCAGCCGCCCTCGCCGAAGAAAGCGCCGCCCTGCAAACTGCCAGCACCAGCCTGCAGACCGAGCAAACCCGTAACGCCGGGCTTAGCCAAGCGTGCAGCGACTACGAGCTACGGATTTCGGACAAGGACGAACAGATTCGTTCACTGGAAGAAAAACACCTGCACGCCCGCGATGCCCTTGAGCACTACCGCAACGCGATCAAGGACCAGCGCGAGCAGGAACAACGCCGCCATGAAAGCCAGTTGCAGCAGCTCCAGGCTGAGTTGCGCCAGGCACAGCAGAGCGCCATGGTGCGCCAGGATGAAATCACCCAACTGCATCGTGATAATGAGCGGTTATTGATTGAGCATCGGGTCACGGCCAAGGAATTGAGCGCCCTGCAGGAACAAAGCCGCAAGGATCAGGCCCAGCAGTTGAAGTTGAGCGAACAGGTGAGCCTGATTGATAGCGAACGCACCCTGCTCCAGGAGCGTCTGCGGGTAGCCGTGCTGGACAGTCAGTCACGCCAGGAGGCACTGGCCGAGCAACAGCACACCCACAAAACCCTGGAACTGGACCTGATCAAGGCCCAGGCCACCATCGAGGCGCTGCGCCTGGCCACCGTCGTTGCAACGGCGCCAGAGGCAGCAACCGAGGGCTGATCAGCCAGGCACTGGCGTGCGCATGGTGACGAATTCTTCCGCCGCCGTAGGATGCACGCCGATGGTTTCGTCGAAATGCTGCTTGGTCGCCCCTGCCTTGAGGGCGATCGCCAGGCCCTGGATGATCTCGCCCGCATCCGGCCCGACCATGTGGCAACCCAGCACCTTGTCAGTGTCGGCATCGACCACCAGCTTCATCAGCGTGCGCTCCTGGCACTCGGTCAGGGTCAACTTCATCGGCCGGAAGCGGCTTTCGAAGATCTGTACGTTATGCCCATCGGCCCGGGCCTGCTCTTCGCTCAGGCCCACGGTGCCGATATTCGGCAGGCTGAACACGGCGGTAGGAATCATCGCGTAGTCCACCGGGCGGTACTGCTCTGGCTTGAACAGACGACGTGCCACGGCCATGCCTTCGGCCAATGCCACCGGGGTCAGTTGCACGCGACCAATCACGTCACCAATGGCCAGGATCGAAGGCTCGGCAGTCTGGTACAGGTCATCGACCTCGACAAAACCACGCTTATCCAGTTTGACCCCTGTGTGTTCCAGGCCCAGGTTGTCGAGCATCGGGCGCCGACCGGTGGCGTAGAACACACAATCGGCCTCCAGCACACGACCGTCTTTCAAGGTGGCCTTGAGACTGCCGTCGGCCTGTTTGTCGATACGTGCGATATCGGCGTTGAATTGCAGGTCCAGACCGCGCTTGGTCAGCTCTTCCTGCAAGTGCTTGCGCACCGCGCCGTCGAAGCCGCGCAGGAACAGATCACCGCGATACAGCAGCGACGTTTGCGCGCCCAAACCGTGGAAAATCCCGGCGAACTCCACCGCTATATAACCACCGCCAATCACCAGCACCCGCTTGGGCAGCTCTTTAAGGAAGAACGCCTCATTGGAGCCAATGGCGTGCTCATGGCCTGGAATCTCGGGAATCTGCGGCCAGCCGCCAGTGGCGACCAGGATGTTCTTGGCGGTGAAGCGCTGGCCATTGATCTCGACCTCGTGGGGCCCCGTCAAGCGCGCATGGCCTTCGTGCAGGGTCACACCACTGTTGACCAGCAGGTTCCGGTAAATACCGTTGAGGCGATTGATCTCGCGGTCCTTGTTGGCGATCAGTGTCGCCCAATCAAAGTCCGCCTCGCCCAGTGACCAGCCAAAACCGCTGGCCTGCTCGAAGTCTTCGGCAAAGTGCGCACCGTACACCAGCAGCTTTTTCGGCACGCAGCCAACGTTGACACAGGTACCGCCCAGGTAGCGGCTTTCCGCCACGGCGACCTTTGCGCCAAAACCTGCGGCAAAGCGTGCCGCCCGAACGCCACCGGAACCGGCGCCAATCACATAAAGATCAAAATCGTAGGCCATTTCACTCTCCTCGGCAGGGCATCAGGATACCCGCTTGCGCCCAAAAAACCAGAAAGCCACCCGAAGGTGGCTTTCTTGAGGTTCAACAGGCAATGCTTAAATCAGTAAGCCTTGCCAGTCTTGTAGAAGTGCTCGTAGCAGAAGTTGGTCGCCTCGATGTAGCCTTCAGCGCCACCGCAGTCAAAACGACGGCCCTTGAACTTGTAGGCAATCACGCAACCGTCCTTGGCCTGCTTCAACAAGGCGTCGGTGATCTGGATTTCGCCGCCCTTGCCTGGCTCGGTTTCTTCGATCAGCTTGAAGATATCCGGGGTCAGGATGTAGCGACCGATGATCGCCAGGTTCGACGGGGCATCTTCCGGCGCCGGCTTCTCGACCATGTCGCGTACACGGATCAGGCCATCGCCAATGTCGTCGCCAGCGATCACGCCGTACTTGTTGGTTTCCGAAGGATCGACTTCCTGCACCGCGACGATGGTGCAGCGGTACTTCTGGTACAGCTTGACCATCTGGGTCAAGACGCCGTCGCCTTCCAGGTTGACGCACAGGTCGTCCGCCAGGACTACAGCAAACGGCTCGTCACCGATCAGTGGGCGACCAGTAAGGATGGCGTGACCCAGGCCTTTCATCTGGGTTTGGCGAGTGTAGGAAAACGAACACTCGTCGAGCAGCTTGCGGATACCAACCAGGTATTTTTCCTTGTCGGTGCCCTTGATCTGGTTTTCCAGCTCATAGCTGATGTCGAAGTGGTCTTCCAGGGCGCGCTTGCCACGACCGGTAACGATGGAGATTTCGTTCAGGCCGGCATCCAGTGCCTCTTCGACGCCGTACTGGATCAGTGGCTTGTTTACCACCGGCAGCATTTCTTTAGGCATGGCCTTAGTCGCTGGCAGGAAGCGAGTACCGTAACCGGCTGCTGGGAACAAGCATTTCTTGATCATAAAAGTCCTTAATAAGGGCTGTGCGTACGAAATTCGGCGCAGTCTAATCAGGCCGCAGCCACCTTACAATGGGCGCTGCTGGCGTTGCGATGTCAACATAGAGAAAAAATGTCGGCGTTAGTTCCGCCCGTGTGCAAACAAGCGAACCCAATGGCTGTGGAAAATATCCAGGGCACCCTGATTTCAAAGGGCCATATCCTTTTTAGCACGCTTTAGGGGGTTCGGCACTGACCTGCAACAACTTGCGCCCCCCACATGGCATTTGGCGCTATCATTGCCTGCTTGAACCAGACCACGAGATTGTTAATCGATGTCAGAACCCAAAGGCGTAAACGGCTACCTGATCACCAAGCGAGCAGACGGCTGGCACCTGATCAATTTTCACGGCGACAGCGTTGCCGGGGCATTCGCCACCGAAAGCCAGGCGATTGCCGTTGCCGAAGTATTTGTGGATGAAGCCGGCCACGCGTCGAGCAAACGACCAAAGGGCAAATGAGCCTTTGCGATTGCGCATAGAGCCCCGACGAACGGGGCTTTTTTGTGTTTGTCTGTACCTTGATGGCCGTTCGCTATAATCTCGCTGAAAACGCCCCACAACAGTGTCAGCGCGCCCCTTAACACTTCTCAACGACGAACCTTACATGAACAAGATTCTGGCACTGACCTCGGTACTGGCGCTCGCCGGCTGCACCACCACTTCCGACATTTACCTGAAAAACGGCGAACAAGGCCTGACCATTGACTGTTCAGGCGAGGCCAACTCCTGGGCCAGTTGCTACGAGAAGGCCGACGCCTCTTGCGCGGGTACCGGATACCGTATCGTCGGCACCGAAGGCACGCCAGCCTTGAAGGACAGCGACAAGACCCTGGGCGCCGATGTGGGCAACTTCAAGGGCCGCAGTGTGGTAGTGGTCTGCAAGTAAACCGGGCGTTTACATGTGAATCTCGGCGAACTTGATGCCAAGGCCGCGAATGGTGTCGATCAGGTCATCCAGCTTCTCAAAGGATTCGACCTCGTCATGATCATCCACCAGGAAAAAACTGCGCCCGCCGCTTTTCTTGAAAAACACGATCCACTCTCCTGAATTGGCCGGATTTTGAATCACATGGGTCGCAGAGATGTGACCCTCTGCATGCCGCTCTTTGACATGTGCACGTTTCATAATTGGTTTTCCAGAATGACAATGCCGCTCAAACCCCGGGGTTTGAGCGGCATTTTTTGTGTTCAGGCAATAGTTTAACGGATGCCTTGGCCAATCAGCACGCCATCAACCGTTTGCCCGTACAAGTTCACCCCATCATTGGCGTGAAACTTGACGCGGGTTTTCTCCACCGAGCCGTCCACCAACCGAGGGTCCTGTGGGCGCTCATGGCGGTTGACGTAGGCCGCCACGTCCCAGGCCTGCTGATCGGTCAAGCTCCCGCCCTTGCCCAGCGGCATGTTGTGCTTGATAAAAGAAGCCGCCGTGTTGATCCGATGCATACCGGCGCCCCAATTGTAGGAATCCTTACCCCACAACGGCGGCATCACGTAGCTGTCGCCCACCTTCTGCCCCTGCCCCTCGCCGCCATGGCACACCGCACACTGCGCCTTGTACACCTGGGCACCTTGCGCCAGGTTGTAGCCTTCGGCCGGCTGTGGCACCTCGGGATAGCCGCGCCCCGGCAGTTCCACGCCCAAGGGTGCCTTGCTCGCCAGCCAGTAGGCATAAGTCGACAGCGCGGTAATCTCATGGCTGTCGGCTGCCGGCGGCTTGCCGCCGTTCATGCTGAACTGGAAACAACCCTGCAAGCGTTCGGCGAAGGTATTGACCTTGTCATTCTTTTTTCGATAGGCGGGGTACATCGGGTATGCGCCCCACAGCGGCGCCGAATTGGCCAAACGCCCCTGATCCAAGTGGCAGTTGCTGCAGTTAAGGCCGTTGCCGACAAACTGTGGCGCCAAACGCTTGGTATCGACGAACAACGCATAGCCCTGCATCACCAGCTTGCCGTAGGCATTGTCGGGCAATTCGCTTTCCAAAGGCGGCTGGAACGCCGTGGCGGCAGGCACCGCAGCGGGCACCTTCAGTTGCGACTGATCTTCCATGACAATCGGCGCCGCCCACGCCGGCACACTGATCAACACAGCGAACACGGGTGCAAATGACAGGTTCTTCATGGCTTGACCTCCTGGCCAGGCAAGGAGGCGAAGTAGTTTGCGATCCCCTGCACTTCGTCATCGGTCAGGGATTTGGCCACATGCCCCATCAAATCATTGGGGTCATTGTGCC
Organism: Pseudomonas sp. WS 5027; assembly: GCF_012985695.1. Taxonomy (NCBI): domain Bacteria; kingdom Pseudomonadati; phylum Pseudomonadota; class Gammaproteobacteria; order Pseudomonadales; family Pseudomonadaceae; genus Pseudomonas; species Pseudomonas sp. WS 5027. The sequence goes on from NZ_JAAQWU010000019.1 coordinate 95,495, forward strand.
GAGTGCCACTGCGCCAGGCATTGAGCTGGGCAGCCAGGTAAGCCGCAGACTGCCCGGACAACGGCGGGAACGCCTCGCCAACACCCACACCCGACGGGCCATGGCAACTGACACACGCGGGGATCTGCCGTTCCCAGGCGCCTTGCAGCGCCAGTTTTTCGGCCGGATTGGTGGGGGTAGCGCTGCGATGGCCGGCTGGCACGACCGGCGCCGGCATGGCCGCCAGTGTCTGGGTCACCGCAGCGATTTCTTCATCGGTAAGCGCCTTGGCCAGCGACGTCATCACCGGGTTGCTACGCGTCCCACTCTTGAAATCATGCAGCTGTTTGCTCAAATAAGCCGCCGGCAGCCCCGCCAGCCTGGGAAACCCCGCAGCAGCCAACCCCAGGCCATCGGCCCCGTGGCACGCCATACACGCCGCAGCGCCAGGTTGCGCACCACCTTCATTGAAAATCTTTTTGCCCTCCAGCGCCTGCGCGCTGCCGAGCATGAGTAGCAAGGCGCCACCCATCAACACTCTCTCCACAGACATCATCACGACTCCATTTTTATAGTTATATGCTTAGACCTACAATGCATAAGCCTACAAATGGTAGGGTAATGAGCTAACAGTCACAACTGCCACGTAAGAAATTTCAGACAATAAAAAGCCCGGCACTGCAACCGCAGGCCGGGCTTTTTGATCGGAGTTGATCGCGTATGAGCGGCGCCGTGAACTCAGCCGGAAATGCAGTCTTCCGCAGCCTTCTTCACGTCACCCGGACGAATCGGCACATTGGACATGCTCTCGTAGAGCTTGATGCTGCTACCGCTGGAGCGGTCTTCAATCTCAAAAATGGCCGAAGGGTCAGCCGAAAACTTCTGCGGCACAATCACCCGCACACCTTCCTTGTGAGGCTCGATCTGCGACGGACGACGGGTCGACGACAGTTTTTGCACCACGCATGCCGCGTATTCCTGCGGTTTTTTCCCGGAGATAACCGCCAAGGTTGGCGGTGTCTGCTTGATGTCTGAAACCGAAGCACATCCACCTATTGCCAGGGCCAGAACCAATACACTCCACTTCATACAAAACCTCCGATAAAGACCCTACGACAGCGGAGATGGTATTTTTCTCCCGCCAACGTAGGATTTATCCCTGATATATCGGTAAATAACTGTTTTAAATTGTCGAAGACGTCGACGACGACCCGATAATAAACGTGCTGGGGCTGATAAACTCCATCTTAACCTACGTATCGTTCTGATTTTTCAGAAAAAGCCCTTCTGGAGACACCCCCCATGAAATTCATCCACCAGCGCGAACACTTGAACGAAGGGGATATTGTCGTCATTGAATGCTCGCAGACCTGCAATATTCGTCTGATGAGCGATGCGAATTTTCGCAGCTTCAAAAATGGCGGGCGCCACACTTATCACGGTGGTGCATTCGATAAGTTCCCGGCCAAGATCACCGCGCCGAGCACCGGGTTCTGGAACATCACCCTGGACGTGGTCACACGCCGTGCAATCAGCGTTACTCGCAAGCCGGCGTTGTCCCATAAAATCCGCATTGTTCGCCGCACCAGCACCAAACTCAGCTGATTGCGCGCCCCACGCCACAGGAACGACCGTGACTCAAACCACCAAATACGTCATCAAGTACAAACTCAACGGCGAACGCCGCTTCGAATTTGCCCAGTTGCAGGCGGCCAGCGTCGAAGAAGCCCAAGAGGCCTTGGCCAAGATTCACGATACCAGTGACCAAATCACTGAAATCACTGTGAGCAAGGCCCTGTAAAATCCTCACCAGCAGCGGAGTGATTGTGCAACATGGACCCTCATTCCACCGGTGATCTGTTCAGCGACGAGGCCTTGCAACAGCCGGCCCGTCGCGAGCAGATTGGCGAACAGTCCTACGTTCTCAGGGGCTATGCCCTGCCCTGGCTTGAGCGTGTATTGCCCGAACTGCGTGCAGTACTGGCCCAGTCACCGTTCCGGCAAATGGTCACCCCCGGTGGCTTTACCATGTCGGCGGCCCTGAGCAGTTGTGGCGACCTGGGTTGGACCACCGACCGCCAAGGCTATCGCTACAGCCCCCTCGACCCCGAGCGCCAGCAACCCTGGCCGAGCATGCCAACCGTGTTGCGCGAGTTGGCGATCAACGCTGCCAGCGCTACCGGCTTCCACGGTTTTGCACCCGACGCCTGCCTGATCAACCGCTATGTACCGGGCGCCAGAATGTCCCTGCATCAGGACAAGAACGAGCGCGACTACAGCGCCCCGGTAGTCTCGTTGTCCCTGGGTCTACCGGCGATATTTCTGTTTGGCGGCCATCAACGCAGTGACAAGACGCAGAAAATCTCGCTGTTCCATGGCGACGTGGTGGTCTGGGGCGGTGTCGACCGCCTGCGCTTTCATGGCGTACTGCCGATCAAACACGGCGTACACCCGCGCATGGGCCCACAACGGATCAACCTGACGTTTCGCAAGGCAGGCTGACCTTGAAAACTGGCACTTCGGTGTGCCTGGTAGAACTTGGCGGGGCTCTTGGGGCTGCTGCGCAGCCCAGCGCGGGGCAAGCCCGCTCGCCACAGGAAACCTGCGATCCACAGCAAGTTCCAAGCTGCTGCAACGCCCCCCCCTGTGGCGAGGGGGCTTGTCCCCGTTGGGCTGCGCAGCAGCCCTGAAAACTGACACCTCGGTGTGCCTGGTAGAACTTGGCAGCCCTGAAAACTGACACCTCGGTGTGCCTGGTAGGACTTGGCGGGGCTCTTGGGGCTGCTGCGCAGCCCAGCGCGGGGCAAGCCCGCTCGCCACAGGAAACCGGCGATCCACAGTAAGTTCCAAGCTGCTGCAACGCCCCCCGCTGTGGCGAGGGGGCTTGTCCCCCGTTGGGCTGCGCAGCAGCCCTGAAAACTGACACCTCGGTGTGCCTGGTAGAACTTGGCGCCACCAGCGCGGGGCAAGCCCGCTCGCCACATTGAGCGCGCTACGGCAAGCGTCATTGCCAGGGTGAATTCGACCGCAAGTAACGGAGTGTCCAACTCCACCTCAGCGGTTATTCTGGGTGCCACTGTTGCGTTGTCGAGCCATTGCCATGACCACTGAAGATGACCTGCGCTGGGCCGCGATTGTCGCCCGCGATGCCACAGCGGACCTGACGTTCGTCTACGGGGTCAAGACCACCGGCGTGTATTGCCGCCCCAGCAGCAGCGCACGTCAGCCACTGCGCAAGAACGTCGAGTTTTTCGACACCCCGCAGCAGGCCGAAGCAGCCGGCTACCGCCCCAATAAACGCACCTCGGCCGACCAGACCCAGGTGGCGCAGCGCCATGCGCACCTGGTCGCTGCGGCTTGCCGGCAGATCGAGCAGGCCGAGGCGCTGCCCTCCCTGGAGGACCTGGCCAACGGCGCCGGCCTGAGCCCGTTCCACTTCCATCGGGTATTCAAGACCCTGACCGGTTTGACGCCTCGGGGCTATGCCCGCGCCCATCGCTCCCGCAAAGTCAGGGCGCACCTGCAGCACAACCAGTCGGTGACCGACGCGCTATACGAGGCGGGTTTCAACTCCAACAGCCGCTTCTATGCCTCGGCCAACCAGTTGCTCGGCATGACACCCAGCGACTACAAGGCCGGTGGCACCCATAACGATATTCACTTTGCCGTTGGTGAGTGTTCCCTGGGCGCCATTCTGGTGGCCCAGAGTAATCGCGGGGTCTGCGCGATCCTCCTGGGCGACGACCCGGACCAACTGGCGCGCGACCTGCAAGACCAATTCCCCCAGGCCAATCTGATTGGCGCCGACCCGGAATTTGAACAGTTGATTGCCCAGGTGGTGGGCTTTATCGAAGCGCCCGCCCTGGGCCTGCACCTGCCCCTGGACCTGCGCGGCACGGCCTTTCAGGAACGGGTCTGGCAGGCACTGCGAGAGATACCCGTGGGCAGCACCGCCAGTTATGCCGAGATTGCCAAGCGCATCGGCGCGCCCAGCGCCTTTCGTGCCGTGGCCCAGGCCTGCGGCGCCAACAGCCTGGCGGTGGCGATTCCCTGTCACCGTGTGGTGCGCAGCGATGGCCATCTTTCGGGTTACCGCTGGGGCGTGGAGCGCAAGCAGCAGTTGCTCCAGCGCGAACGTAACACCCTGCATGAACAGACGCCGACGTCCAGTGAATAATACAGACTGGCCTTGCCCTGGCCGGCCCTGTTAAAAGTGCCGGACAGTTAAATCACTGGAGACGAACCCCATGAGCACCTGGCCAGATACGCGGATTCTCGACCTACTGGGCATTGAACTACCGATCATCCAGGCGCCCATGGCCGGCAGCACCGGCCCACAGATGGTGATCGCAGCCTGCGCGGCCGGCGCCCTGGGCTCCATGCCCGCGGCCACCTTAAGTGTCGAGCAACTGCGCCAGGCGCTGACCACCATTCGCCAGGCCAGCGCCCGCCCACTGAACGTCAATTTCTTCTGCCATCAGCCGCCAGCCCCCGACCCCGAGGGCGATCGCCAGTGGAAGCAGCTCCTGGAGCCGTATTACCGTGAATTGGGCGCCGACTTTGATGCGCCGACACCCGTCTCCAATCGCGCACCGTTCGATAATGCCGCCTGTGAAGTGGTGGAAGAGTTTCGCCCGCAGGTAGTCAGTTTCCACTTCGGCCTGCCGGAAAAATCTCTACTCGATCGGGTCAAAGCCACAGGTGCCAAAGTGCTGTCGTCCGCGACCACGGTTGAAGAGGCGATCTGGCTGGAACAGCACGGCTGCGATGCAATCATCGCCATGGGCTATGAGGCCGGCGGGCATCGCGGGATGTTCCTAAGCGACCGCCTGACCAGCCAGATCGGCACCATGGCCCTGGTGCCGCAGGTGGTGGATGCGGTCAGCGTGCCAGTGATCGCCGCCGGCGGGATCGGTGATGGGCGAGGGATCGTCGCCGCGTTCGCCCTGGGTGCTTCGGCGGTGCAGATCGGCACCGCTTACCTGTTCACGGCCGAGGCCACCATCACCCCCTCCCACCGCCAGGCGCTGCATACGGCCAAGGCCAGCGAAACAGCCTTGACCAACCTGTTCACCGGCCGCCCGGCGCGGGGGATCGTCAATCGGGTGATGCGCGAACTGGGGCCAATCAACCCTACAGCCCCGTCGTTTCCATTGGCCGGTGGTGCATTGATGCCGTTGCGGGCCCTGGATGAAGCCGACTTCAGTAGCCTATGGGCCGGCCAGGCGCTGCGCCTTGGCCAAGACCTGCCAACCCACGAGTTGACCCTGAGGCTGGCCCGTCAAGCGCTGGCGCAGCTCAACAAGGGCTAACCCCCTGAGACAACGTTGCACTGTACCGACGATGGCGAACCGCTATATATTCCCATACATAGCGATTAACCATAACAAGCCGCCACGTCGGCACTCCAAGGAGTTGCTTCATGATGATTCGCGCCTCATGCCTGGCCCCTACTGCCCTGGCCACCCTGATCGCCCTCTTTACCTTGGGCTCGGCCCAGGCCGATGAAGTCCAGGTAGCGGTCGCCGCCAACTTCACCGCGCCGATCCAGGCCATTGCCGCAGACTTTGAAAAGGACACCGGCCACACGTTGGTCGCTGCCTACGGGGCCACCGGGCAGTTTTATACCCAGATCAAGAATGGCGCGCCGTTCGAAGTGTTCTTGAGTGCCGACGACACCACCCCGCAAAAACTCGAAAGCGAAGGCGACACCGTCAAGGGTTCGCGCTTCACCTATGCGGTGGGCACCCTGGCGCTATGGTCGGCCAAGGAAGGTTATGTAGATGCCAAGGGCGCGGTGCTGAAGAAAAATGAATACCAGCACCTGTCCATCGCCAACCCGAAAGCCGCACCCTATGGCCTCGCCGCCACCCAGGTGCTGGCCAAGCTGGGCCTGACCGAGCAGGTCAAGAGCAAGCTCGTCGAAGGGCAGAACATCACCCAGGCCTATCAGTTCGTGTCCACCGGCAATGCCGAATTGGGTTTTGTGGCCTTGTCGCAGATTTATAAAGACGGCAAAGTCAGCAGCGGGTCGGCATGGATCGTTCCTGGCCAGATGCATGACCCAATCAAACAGGACGCGGTGATCCTCAACAAAGGCAAGGACAACCCGGCCGCCAAGGCACTGGTTGACTACCTCAAGGGGCCTAAAGCCGCTGCCGTTATCAAATCCTACGGTTATCAACTGTAAATGCCCCTATCGAGTGCCGACTTTTCCGCGATCTGGCTGACCCTCAAACTAGCCTCGCTGACCACCGTAATCCTGCTGATCATCGGCACTCCCATCGCCCTATGGCTGTCGCGCACCAACTCCTGGTGGCGCGGGCCGATCGGCGCGGTGGTCGCCCTGCCCCTGGTGCTGCCGCCGACGGTGATTGGCTTCTACCTGCTGCTGACCATGGGGCCCCATGGCTACCTCGGGCAGTTCACCCAATGGCTGGGGCTGGGTACCTTGACCTTCAGCTTTGCCGGCCTGGTGATTGGCTCGGTGATCTACTCCATGCCGTTTGTGGTGCAACCGTTGCAGAACGCGTTCTCGGCCATCGGCAGTCGTCCCCTGGAAGTCGCCGCGACGTTGCGGGCCAATCCCTGGGATACGTTTTTCAGCGTGATCCTGCCGCTGGCCCGCCCCGGTTTTATCACCGCCTCGATCCTCGGCTTTGCCCATACCGTGGGCGAGTTCGGCGTGGTGCTGATGATCGGCGGCAATATCCCCGACAAGACCCGCGTGGTCTCGGTGCAGATCTACGACCATGTCGAAGCCATGGAGTACGCCCAAGCCCACTGGCTGGCCGGGGCCATGGTGGTATTTTCTTTTCTGGTGTTGCTGGCGCTCTACTCCAGCCGTAAAACCAAGGCAGGCTGGAGCTGATGTCGATGATCGAAGTGCGCCTGCAACTGAAGTATTCCGGGTTTGCCCTGGATGTCGACCTGAAGCTGCCGGGTCGCGGCGTCACTGCGCTCTACGGCCACTCGGGTTCGGGCAAAACCACGTGCCTGCGCTGCATTGCCGGACTGGAACGGGCCGGCGATGGGTTTGTACAAATCAACGACCAGGTCTGGCAAGACAGCCGCAACGGTGTGTTTATGCCGCCCCATAAACGCGCCCTCGGCTATGTGTTTCAAGAAGCCAGCCTGTTTCCCCACCTGTCGGTATTGGCCAATCTGGAGTTCGGCCTCAAGCGTATCCCCAAGGCCCAACGCCGCGTAGATATGACCCAGGCCACGCAACTGCTGGGCATCGGCCACCTGCTGGATCGCCACCCCCAGCACTTGTCCGGCGGTGAACGCCAACGCGTCGGCATCGCCCGCGCTCTGCTCACCAGCCCCCAACTACTGTTGATGGACGAGCCCCTGGCCGCCCTCGACAGCCAGCGCAAAGGCGAGATCCTGCCCTACCTGGAACGCCTGCACGATCAACTGGAAATCCCGGTGCTGTACGTCAGCCATGCCCAGGATGAAGTGGCGCGCCTGGCCGATCACATTGTCCTGCTCAATGAAGGCAAGGCCCTGGCCAGCGGCCCGATCGGCGAAACCCTGGCGCGGCTCGACCTGCCGCTGGCCCGTGGCGACGATGCCGGCGTGGTTATCAATGGAACCGTCAGCAGCCATGACGCCCACTACCAACTGCTGACCCTGCAACTGCCCGACAGCCCGCTGCAAATGCGCGTGGCCCATGCCCCGCTCGGCCTGGGCACGCACCTGCGGTTCAAGGTCAAGGCCCGGGATGTCAGCCTCAGCCTGCAACCCGGGGAGCACAGCAGCATCCTCAACTGCTTGCCCGTGACCGTGACCCAGGAGATCCCCGCCGACAACAGCGCCCATGTGCTGGTGCGCCTCGACGCGGCAGGCACGCCGCTGCTGGCGCGGATCACCCGTTACTCGCGGGACCAACTGCAGGTGCATCCCGGCCAGGCGCTGTGGGCACAGATCAAGGCGGTCGCCGTACTGGCTTGAACGGACGGCACAGGGCTGCGGTCAATCAGCCATACCGGCCTGATTTGTTGCCAAGGACTCTGCCCCATGCCCGACTCCAGCCTGCCCGTCGACCTGCCCCGTGACCTGCATTACGTTGACGACAGTCAACCGGGCTTGAGCCGCCGCAAACTGCGGGGCAAGTTCCAGTATTTCGATCGCCACGGCCAACGCCTGACCGACGCCGCCGAAATCCAGCGGATCAACGCCCTCGCCATCCCACCGGCCTATACCGACGTATGGATCTGCGCCGACCCCAAGGGCCATCTGCAAGCGACCGGGCGTGATGCCCGGGGCCGCAAGCAATACCGCTATCACCCACGTTGGCGGGAAGTACGCGACAGCGACAAGTATTCGCGGCTGCAGGAATTCGGCAATGCGCTGCCCAAATTGCGCAAGCAACTGCAAGCGCAAGTCGATGCGCCAGGGTTCAATCGGGAGAAAGTCCTGGCCACCGTGGTGCTGTTGCTCGACGCCACGCTGATCCGCGTCGGCAATAGCCAATACGCCCGCGATAACCGCTCCTACGGCCTGACCACCCTGCGCACCCGCCACGTAGATATCAAGGGCAGCGAAATCCAGTTCCAGTTCCGTGGCAAGAGCGGTGTCGAGCACCAGGTCAGCATCAAGGATCGGCGCCTGGCGAGCGTGCTCAAACGCTGCCTGGAGTTACCGGGGCAGAACCTGTTCCAGTACCTGGACGCAGACGGCGAGCGGCATACCGTCAGCTCCACCGACGTCAACGCGTACCTGCACAGCCTCACTGGCGCCGACTTTACCGCCAAGGACTATCGCACCTGGGCCGGCAGCGCCCTGGCCCTGGCAGTGCTGCGTGAACTGGCGTGGCAACCGGAGTCGGATGCCAAAAGGCATGTGGTGGAGATGGTCAAGAATGTCGCCCGGCAGTTGGGCAACACCCCGGCGGTGTGCCGCAAGTGTTACATCCACCCCGCCGTGCTGGAGCAGTTCAGCCTGGGCCATTTGGCAAAGCTGCCCAAGCCCAGGGTGCGCAAGGGCTTGAAAGCCGAAGAGGTGGGGCTGGCGATGTTTCTTGAGCAACTGTAGGAGCGAGCTTGCTCGCGAAAAACTTGAGGGCACCGCGTTTATCCTGCATACGCGCGTTATCGTTCACGCGCTTCGCGAGCAAGCTCGCTCCTACAGGGTCATTGCCTTGCCACAGGCGTAGGAAAAATGACGCAACTGCGCTAGGCTACCGGTCCTTTCCTACCGCAGGACGACCGCCGACGTGAACAACTAAGCCTTCCAACATGTAAACGCAACGAGCCGCCTGGCGCGCTTGTTGGCTTGTGCCACATTGTTCTGGAGGTGCTGATGACTGACGTCAACCGGCTGCCTGTACTTGTTTCCTTGCATCACGTGGGTTTCCAATTCGCCAATGGCGAGACGCTGTTGGAAGACCTCAACTTCTCTATCGATCACACCCCCACCGGGATTGTCGGCCGTAACGGCATGGGCAAGAGTGTATTGGCCCGCCTGCTGGCCGGCGTACTTGAGCCATCCCATGGCGTTATCAAGTCCTCGGCCAATATCGCCTACGTTCCACAAACCATTGAGCTGTTTGCGGGGCAGACCGTGGCCCAGGTCAGCGGGTGTGCGCAAATCCTGGCCGCCCTTGAACGCCTGGCAGCGGGTCAAGCGCAAGCTGAGGACCTGGAACTGATCGATGATCGCTGGGACCTGGCCGAACGCCTACGCCAGGCCCTCGACGGTGCCGGCCTGGCGCAGATAAGCCCCGATCAGCCTGCCGCACAACTGAGCGGCGGCCAACTGGCCAGGATCGCTCTGATTGGCGCCCTGCTGTGTGCGCCGCAGTTGCTGATTCTCGACGAGCCCACCAACCATCTCGACAACGCCGGCCGCGACTGGCTGTTGGCAACCCTCAGCGCCTGGCGCGGTGGCCTGGTGGTGGTCAGCCATGACCGGCACATGCTCAATACCCTGGGGCGAATCATTGAGCTGTCACCCCTGGGGGCCCGGCTCTATGGCGGCAACTACGACGACTATCGTGCGCAGCGCGATGCCGAACAACACGCAGCCCAAGCGGCCCTGGAACATGCCCGGCTGGATCGGCGGCGTGAGCATCAGCGCCTGAAAAAGGATATCGACAGCTTCCAGCGCCACGCCGCCAGCGCCCGTAAATATGCAGAGACCGCCAATGTCGACGCCTTCACCAAGTCCCGGTGGAAAGGCGCCGCCAACGAAATCGTCAGCAACGTGCGCAGTGCCCATGTGCAGCAAAAGCAGGCGTTGAACGAACGCGTACGCACCGCCTACGAACGGGTGGTGGATGAAACGCCGACCTTCCTCGCCTTGCCCGGCCCCCCCCTGCCGGCAGGCCGCCAAGTGGCAACCCTTGTCGACTGCCAGTTGCCCTGGCTCGATCCCCGCGCGCCGAGCACCTTTATCAACGCGAGCCTGACCGGGCCGGTTCGGGTCGCGGTCCACGGGCCAAATGGCTGCGGCAAGTCCACCCTGCTCAAGCTGCTGGCGGGTCAATGGCAACCTGTCAGCGGGCAATGCACGGTGCATGTGTCCTGTGCCTATCTCGACCAACAGTTGACCCTGCTCGATGACCGGCAATCGATTGTCGAACAACTCAAATTGATCGACACGCCTCTGGCCGAAGCCGAGCTACGCACCCGCCTGGCGCTGTTGCAACTGGACGCATTGCGCGTAACCCAACCCATCGGCCAGCTCAGCGGTGGCGAGCGGTTGAAGGCCGCCATGGCGATGGCCTTATGGCGCAAGGTCCCGGCGCAACTGCTGCTCCTGGACGAGCCCACCAACCACCTGGACCTGGAGTCGGTGATGGCCTTCGAGCAGGCTTTACAGGGGTTTTCCGGCGCGCTGATTGCGGTCTCCCATGACGCGGCGTTCCTCAACGCGCTCAAGCCGACTCATGTTCTGACGTGGGGCGCCATGGGCTGGCGCTTGAAGGTGAACTGAAGGATGTGCCAAGTCATTGCAGTCGACAGGAAAGCGTCCTACGGTAGTGGCCGGATAATCTCATTGAGGAACCTCTCGCCGTGCTGCCCTCCTCCCCTAAACCCATGGTCAATACCGCCCTGCAGCACCAACACAAATGGCGGGGACGCATCGGCCTGACGCTGGTGGCCAGCCTCTCGGTGCTGGCCGGCATGACCGACGCCATCGGCTTTATGGCCAGTGGTGATTTCGTCTCGTTCATGAGTGGTAACACCACGCGGCTGGCGGTGGCGATCAGTGAAGGCGACCTGGGGCTGACCGGGCGCCTCACTCTGCTGGTGGCGACGTTTATCCTGGGCAACGCACTGGGGGTGATCATCAGCCGCGTCAGCAAGCGTCATGCGTTGCCGTTGTTGCTGTGTATTGCCACGCTGTTGTGCGGCGCGGCGGCGTGGCCAATGGCCGAGCAATTACCGGCCGTGCTGGCCGCGATCATCGCCATGGGCATGCTCAATGCGGCGGTGGAACAGGTCAATGGCCTGCCCGTGGGGCTGACTTACGTGACCGGCGCGTTGTCGCGTTTCGGTCGCGGGCTGGGACGCTGGATGCTGGGGGAGCGCCGTAATGGCTGGCGCGTGCAGTTGATTCCCTGGGCCGGGATGTTTGTCGGCGCGGTGATCGGCGCCTTGCTCGAGCATCAGTTGGGGATCAAGGCCCTGCTGGTCAGCGGCCTGTTATCGGCGCTGCTGGGCTTGGTGTCGCTGAAAATTCCGCGGCGCTGGCACCTGGGCTATATGCCACGCTGAAAAGGTGCTTGCCCGACATTTAGGCCTCGACGTCCATGTACTGGTAAAGAGCCATCGCGTCGGGCAAGCGCTGGCATTTTAAGGCAAAGCCGGCGGTGTGTCCGCCGGGTATTTCTGAAGAATTCTAAGGAAGTGACTTACAGACAGGTCGCGGCTGCGGCCAGGCGGCGTTTGGCGGCGAAATTATCTTCGGCGGCGTAGTAACTGAGGGTGGTGCTGCTGCCGGCACTGCGCACGTCGACAAAGTAGTCACCGCCCGTGGTGTAGACCGTATGCCCCCCGCCTTGCGCCGGCTCCATGAAGCCGCCGGCATCCACACCGAACACCGCCTCGTCCTGCCAGCCGAACTGGATGCACTGAGCGACGACCAACGCGGCCTTGTCGGAGGCCAGGGTTTTATAGGGTGCGCCGGCGCGCGCGTCTTTCATCTTCGAACTTGCGCAACCGGCCAGCGCCGCCACAACCAGAGCACCTATCACCACCTTCCGCATGCCATCGCTTCCTTGAAAAAAACGCGACTGTACCATTGAAACCTTGTGGTGAGTGGGTGGCGATAGCGGTCACAAGAACACTTAAAGCAACCAGCGGAACAGATAGAACAGCGCCATGCTCAGCAGCACCGTCGTCAACACGCTGCGGGTCCAGAACATCAGGGCCACCGCACAGATCCCGGCCAATAGGTAGGGGTTGGTGGGGCTCAGGTTGAGCTTGTGCTCGGCGAGGAAAATGATCGGCCCGCAAATGGCCGTCAACATGCCGGGCACCGCGAACCCGAGAAACTCCCGCGCGCCGCGATTCAGGCGCACCGGCAAGCGCGGCTCCAGGAACAGATAACGATTGAAAAAAACCGCCAGGCCCATGCCGATAATCATCACAAAAATCATCGCTGCCCCACTCCCAAGCGTTTGCAGGCATACCCTGCACTCATCCCCAGCAACCCCGACACCACCACCGCCGACTCCCAGTGCCAGTAGCTGAGCAGCACCGAAAACAACAGGGCCACGGCCACGCACACCACCGTTGGCACATCGCGCACTACCGGGGTGATCAGGGCGATAAAGGTCGCGGCGATGGAAAACTCCAGGCCCAGTTGATCGAGGTTGGGAATGCTTTTGCCGAGCACGATGCCGGCCAGGGTGAACAGGTTCCAGGCCACATAGAACGTCAGGCCCACGCCCAGGGCATACCAGCGGTTGAAGGTCTGGCGATCGTATTGGCTGACCAGGGCAAAGAACTCATCGGTCAGCAAAAAGCCCAGGCTCATGCGCCACCGCGCCGGCAAGGGCGACAGGGTGGCCCGCATGTGCATGCCATACAGCAAGTGCTGGGAGGTCAGCAGCAAGGTGGTGAGCAAAATGGCAATCAGGCTGGCGCCGCTCTTGACCATGCCAATGGCCACCAACTGCGCGGCACCGGCGAACACAATGGCCGACAGGCCCTGGCTTTCCAGCGGGGTGAACTGGGCGTCAATCGCCAGGGAACCGGCCAACAGGCCCCATGGGGCACAGGCCAACGACAGAGGAATGATCGCAATCGCGCCACGGGCGAAGGCGTAATGGGGCACGGCAGTAGGCATGGACAACAGGCTCATCGACAGACAGCCCATAAGCATGCCTGCCGGCGTGGCGAATGTCTTGAACGATATTGCTCGCAGCCACGCCGCCGATTCAGGCCAGCTTGACCGACACCCGCTCCACCGCATCCCGCGCCTCACGCAGTTCGTGGGCGTCCTGGTTGAGCCGGTGGATGGTGTTGAGCAGACGCTGACGCAGCACTTCATCGCTGAGTTTTTCGACCGCACGCATCAAATCAAAGGCCGCGGTTTCGTTGTTGTCCGCGACAGAATCGAGGGTCTTGCGCAGGTTGCGAGTGGCACGGGTCACACAATTACTTCCTTTATCACCAATGGAGGGCACTTTAGGACAGTTGTGTTTCATTTTAATTTCAAGCACTTGCCGGCAATCCTCGGAGCGTTGATGCAGATCAACAGATTCAGCGCTTGCTCGATATATATGGATATCCGTATATTCAGACACCCTAATATCAGCCGGGCCATCATGACTGATCTTTTTTCTCCCCCCGATGTATTCAAATGCCTGGCCGATGCGACCCGCACGCGGTTGACCTTGTTGATCCTGCGCGAGGGCGAACTGTGCGTCTGCGAGCTGATCCATGCCTTGAATGACAGCCAGCCAAAAATTTCCCGACACCTGGCACAACTGCGCAGTTGCGGGCTGCTGGTGGACCGTCGCCAGGGCCAGTGGATCTACTACCGCCTCAACCCACAGTTGCCGCAATGGGTGAACACCGTGCTGGAAACCACCTTGCAAGCCAACCAACCCTGGCTGCAAAACGACGCGCAACGCCTGGATGCCATGGGCGACCGACCACAACGGGCCAGCACCTGCTGCTGACCTTTGGAGAACATTTTCATGCTGATCGCATTCGCGATATTTCTAGTCACCATCGTGTTGGTCATCTGGCAACCCAAAGGCTTGGGGGTCGGCTGGAGCGCATCAATAGGCGCCATCCTGGCCCTGGCTTGCGGCGTCATCAGCCTGGCGGACATCCCCGTGGTGTGGCAGATCATCTGGAACGCCACCGGCACCTTCGTCGCCCTGATCATCATCAGCCTGATCCTCGACGAGGCCGGCTTCTTCGCCTGGGCCGCGCTGCATGTGGCGCGCTGGGGACGTGGCCGTGGCCGCCGACTGTTCGCCTATATGGTGCTGCTGGGGGCCCTGGTCTCGGCACTGTTCGCCAATGACGGCGCGGCCCTGATCCTCACGCCGATTGTCATGTCGATGCTCCTGGCCCTGCGCTTCTCGCCAGCGGCGACCCTCGCATTCGTGATGGGTGCAGGATTTATCGCCGACACCGCCAGCCTGCCGCTGGTGGTGTCCAACCTGGTGAACATCGTCTCGGCGGACTACTTCAAGATCGGCTTCAACGAGTACGCGGCAGTAATGGTGCCGGTCAACCTGGTCAGCGTCGCCGCAACCCTGGCGGTGCTGCTGTGGTTCTTCCGCCGTGATATCCCGCAAAGTTATGATCCCGCCGACCTGCCCGAACCGGCCAGCGCCATTCATGACCCGGCGACTTTCCACGCCGCCTGGTGGGTGCTGGGCATCTTGCTCGTCGGCTGTTTTGCCCTGGAACCGCTGGGCATTCCCATCAGTGCCATCTCGGCCGCCTGCGCCCTGCTTCTGCTGGTGATCGCCGCCAAAGGCCACAAGATCTCCACACGCAAGGTGCTCAAGGAAGCGCCCTGGCAGATCGTGATTTTTTCCCTGGGGATGTACCTGGTGGTGTATGGCCTGCGCAATGCCGGCCTGACCACTTACCTGGCCACCTGGCTCAACACCTTCGCCGATTACGGCGTGTGGGGTGCAGCGCTGGGCACCGGGCTGCTGACGGCGCTGCTGTCTTCGGTGATGAACAACCTGCCGACCGTGCTGATCGGCGCGCTGTCCATCGACGCCAGCCATGCCGTGGGTGTGGTCAAGGACGCGATGATCTACGCCAATGTGATCGGCAGCGACCTGGGGCCGAAAATCACCCCGATCGGCAGCCTGGCGACCTTGCTCTGGCTGCACATTCTGGCGCGCAAAGGCATTCGTATCACCTGGGGGTATTACTTCAAGGTCGGCATCGTCCTGACCCTGCCGGTGCTCTTGATCACCCTGGCCGCGTTGGCCCTGCGCCTAAGCCTTTAACGGAGAGTTGTCATGAAAGTCCTGTTCATCTGCACCGCCAACAGCTGCCGCAGCATCCTCAGCGAAGCCCTGTTCAACCACCTGGCGCCACCAGGGTTCCACGCCGTCAGTTCCGGCAGCGTTCCCAAGGGCCAAGTGCTGCCTCGCACCTTGAGTACATTACAAGCTGCGGGTATCAGCACCGACGGTTTGTACAGCAAAGGCAACGACGCGTTCGAAGGCAACCCGCCAGACATTGTGATCAGCGTGTGCGACAAAGCCGCCCAGGAAGCCTGCCCGGTGTACTTTGGCCCCGCAATCAAGGCGCATTGGGGACTTGAGGATCCATCGGCCCTACACGGCGATGAGGCGCAGATTGACGCCGCCTTCCAGGCCACCCTGCAAATCATCGAAACCCGCTGCCGGGCGCTGTTCGCCATCCCGTTCAGCCGCCTCGATGCGGCACAGATCAAGGCTGAACTGGATCGCATTGGCTCGTTATAAGCGCAGCATGGCATGCCTCGACCTCTGCACTCGTCGATTCAGGCAGCATTAGGCGCGTATGCTTTCACCACCTGCGACCACCCGAGTCCTTCCCATGAGTTCCCTGCACCACGCCTGGCTGGGCCCTTACGAAGTCAGCAGCACCACCTGCAGCGGCCTGACGTTTGCCCGTCATAGCCACGACGAGTGCGTGATTGGCGTCAACCTGATCGGTGAGGAAAAGGTCTGGCTGGACCGCCGCACCTTCGAGGCCGGGCCCGGCAGTATTACCCTGTACAACCCCGGCCAGATCCAGGGCGGCGGTGCTGCCCAGGACGCGCCCTGGCACTTTGTCAGCCTGTACGCCGGGGCCGATCGCCTGGCCGCCGACCTCGGGCTGGCGCACCTGGAGTTCGACCGCGCGCTGTGTTTTGCCCCCGCTTTGGCGGCGCAACTGGCGCAGGCCGCCAAGGGCGCATTAAGCGCCGACCCGCTGGTGCGCGGGCTCAACGAAGAGGCGCTGGTGTTGCTGCTGGCCGAGGTGGTCAGGCTCAGTGGTGTACGCCTGCCGGGAAGTGCCAGCGCGGGCTCACAGTTAGTCGCCCAGGCCCAGGAATTGCTCGCCGCGCAGTTACAGCAGGGCGTGGCCCTGGATGCCCTGGGCGACGAGTTGGGCCTGTCCAAATTCCACGTCTTGCGCACCTTCCAGAAAGAAACCGGCCTGAGTCCGCGCCAATGGGCCATGCAACTGCGCACCCGTCGCGCGCAAGGCCTGTTGCGCAGCGGCCTGGGCGCCGCCGAGGTCGCCCATGACCTGGGTTTTGCCGACCAGAGCCATCTCAATCGGCACTTCCGTGCGGCGTATGGCATCACCCCTGGCCGCTATCAGAGTGCAATCCGGTCCAAGACAGTTCGGCTCCCTCAGCCTCAAACTGACCTGTAGGAGTTAGTGGTTAATTTTGGGGGTGGTGATGTTGACGATCTTTTTTTCCGCGTTGGTGTTCGGCTTTGTGTTTTGCCTGTCCCCCGGCGCCGTGCTGGCGGAAACCCTGCGCCGTGGCCTGTTGCACGGATTCACCCCGGCGCTGCTGGTGCAGATCGGCTCGCTGGTGGGCGACGCGACCTGGGCGGTGATCGGCCTCACCGGCATGGCCCTGTTGATCCAGCACGAAGCGGTGCGCGTGCCGTTGACGGCTGTTTGCGCGCTGTACCTGGCCTGGCTCGGCCTGCGCAGCCTGCTGGATGCCTGGCGCCTGCCGCAACCCGACAGCGCCCCGGCCAGCACAGGGCGCAATGCGCTGATGGTCGGGGCCGCCATCTCCTTGGCCAACCCGAAGAACATTGTGTACTGGGGCGCCTTGGGCAGTGCTCTGTCAGGCATCGTTGGCGCCACCCCGAGCCATGGCCAGACCCTGATGTTCTTCTCAGGTTTTATGCTGGCCTCGATCCTGTCGTGCTTTTTAATCGCGGGATTAGTGAATGTTTTGCGAAAGAACGCCTCGCTAACTTGGCAACGGTTCAGTCACGGTGCATGTGGGTTGGTATTGATCTATCTGGCGTTACTGGCCGCCTATAGTCTTTGAACTTATATATTGAACAGTGCCAATCTGAATGAAGTCTGAACAGGCAACAAACAAGTTGATTAGTGTTTGACATCCACTGCCTGTCTGAGTAGATTGCCCGTGCCTGCAACTCGGGCCTTTTTTCAACCTCACAAAAGAAGCCAATGGACACAGTATCTAGTTGCTGTCCTTCACCCGCGAATGCGGGGGTCGGGCGCCAAACCCAGAGTAATGACGGGACTCGCCTTCCAGGCCGGGTACGCTGCGCTAGAGCTTGATGCTCCAACGTAACTGCCTTGCACCGGCGCCAGTCCGGTCCCGAGGTGTGTTATGAATTTCCAGACCCTTGTTTTACCTGATGTACGCACGCTGGCCTCAGCCCTGCGTGCCAAGCTGTGCCGTGTTGATAGGGGCGTCGCCCCTGTGCGCACGGCCTTTGCCTCCCCTTCCCCGCATATCAGCCAGGCACACCTGCAGGCGCACTGGCGCCTGTGCCCCACCACCGGCCATCTGGTTCAGCAATGGGACCACGCCGACCCTCAAGATCCGCAGAGACGGAGCGTTTCCAGCCTGCTTGCCCAAGCGCGCCTGATGCTGAGCGCTCGCGCGGCATAAGCCGACTGGAAACAGCAACTTCCTGATTATTGGTCAATTAATTAACTGGCGTTCCTTGCGAACTAAGCCAGCCGTAGTTTTCTGCGCGCCCGTTAATTAACTCACCTCTTTAAAGTTATTAGAACTGATCGCAAAAATTGCGAATCGGCATATTTCCGTTCGCCTTAAAGGCAAGTAACGGGTATGTCGACAGGAGTAAAAACCATGAGCGCCGTAAACACTACGCAACGTCCAGACAACAACACCGCCAATTCCAGCAAACTGTCGATGCGCGCCGCCCGCGAAGCGCAAAACGGCCTGGCGGCCACCCTGGCCAACGTCCGGGCGACCAAAGACGGCCTGACCGAACTGGATGCCAGCGCCCGCCTGCAACGCGAAGGCTATAACGAGGTGGCCCACGACAAGCCGCCCCACGCGGTGGTGCAGTTCCTCCAGGCCCTGAACAACCCGTTTATCTATGTGTTGCTGACCCTCGCGGTCATCAGCTTTGTCACCGACTACTGGCTGCCGCTGCGCGCCGGTGAAGAAGTGGACCTGACCAAGGTCATCATCATCATGACCATGGTCGCCCTGAGCAGCCTGCTGCGCTTCTGGCAGGAACACCGTTCGGCCAAATCCGCTGAAACCCTCAAGGCCATGGTGCGCACCACGGCAACCGTGCTGCGCCGTGAGCAGGTCGGCGCCAAGCCCATCCTGCGCGAAGTGCCGATGCGCGATCTGGTGGCCGGCGATATCGTGCAACTGTCGGCTGGCGACATGATTCCGGCCGATGTCCGCCTGATCGAGTCCCGCGATCTGTTTATCAGCCAGGCCGTGCTAACCGGTGAAGCCTTGCCGGTGGAGAAGTACGACACCCTGGGCGACGTCACGCAAAAATCCGCCACCCTCGGCGCCGCCGACCAGAGCAACCTGCTGGACCTGCCCAACATCTGTTTCATGGGCACCAACGTGGTCAGCGGCCGCGCCCAGGCGGTAGTGGTGGCGACCGGGCCACGTACCTATTTCGGTTCGCTGGCCAAGGCCATCGTTGGCTCGCGGGTGCAAACTGCCTTTGACCGTGGGGTAAACAGCGTCAGTTGGCTGCTGATCCGCTTCATGCTGGTGATGGTGCCCATCGTGTTTTTCCTCAATGGTTTTTCCAAGGGCGACTGGGGCGACGCGTTCCTGTTTGCCCTGGCGGTGGCCGTGGGCCTGACCCCGGAAATGCTGCCGATGATCGTCAGCGCCAACCTCGCCAAGGGCGCAAACGCCATGGCCAAGCGCAAAGTGGTGGTCAAGCGCCTGAATGCGATCCAGAACTTCGGTTCGATGGACGTGCT
Source organism: Pseudomonas sp. WS 5027 (assembly GCF_012985695.1). NCBI lineage: Bacteria > Pseudomonadati > Pseudomonadota > Gammaproteobacteria > Pseudomonadales > Pseudomonadaceae > Pseudomonas > Pseudomonas sp. WS 5027. Next base: position 114,874 of record NZ_JAAQWU010000019.1, read on the forward strand.
GTGCACCGACAAGACCGGCACCCTGACCCAGGACAAAATCATCCTCGAGCACCACGTCAATGCGTTCGGCCAGCGCGATGACCAGGTGCTGTCCCTGGCCTGGCTCAACAGCCATCACCAAAGCGGCATGAAGAACCTGATGGACCAGGCGGTGCTTGCATTCTCCCAGCACAATCCCAAGTTCCAGGTGCCGTTTGCCTACAGCAAGGTCGATGAACTGCCCTTCGACTTTGTCCGCCGCCGCCTGTCGATTGTGGTCAAGGACAGCCATGGCGATCACCTGCTGGTGTGCAAGGGCGCCGTGGAAGAAATGCTCGATATCGCCACCCATGTGATGGAAGGCACTAGCGCCGTGGCCCTGGATGAGCGGCGTCGTCAGGAGTTGCTGCACACTGCCAGCGAGTTCAACGAAGACGGTTTCCGCGTGTTGGTGGTGGCCACCCGCAACATTCCCAAGGCCCTGGCGCGCCAGCAATACACCCCCGCCGATGAACGCAACCTGGTGATCCACGGTTTCCTGACCTTCCTCGATCCGCCGAAGGAAACCGCCGGCCCGGCCATTGCAGCGCTGCAAGAGATCGGTGTCGCCGTCAAAGTGCTGACCGGCGATAACGCCGTGGTCACCCGCACCATCTGCCGCCAGGTCGGCCTGGAGCCCGGCGAGCCGCTGCTGGGCGTAGACATCGAGGCGATGGACGATGCCACCCTCAAGCAGCAGGTCGAGCAACGCACGGTGTTCGCCAAGCTGACCCCGCTGCAAAAGTCCCGGGTGCTCAAGGCCCTGCAGTCCAACGGTCACACCGTGGGTTTCCTCGGCGACGGGATCAATGATGCGCCAGCCCTGCGCGATGCCGACGTCGGCATCTCGGTGGACAGCGCAACCGATATTGCCAAGGAATCGGCCGATATCATCCTCCTGGAAAAGAGCCTGATGGTCCTCGAAGAAGGCGTGCTCAAAGGCCGCGAGACCTTCGGCAATATCATGAAGTACCTGAACATGACGGCCAGTTCCAACTTCGGCAACGTGTTCTCGGTGCTGGTAGCCAGTGCGTTCATTCCCTTCATGCCGATGCTGGCGATCCACCTGCTCCTGCAAAACCTGATGTACGACATCTCCCAACTGGCCCTGCCGTGGGACAAGATGGACAAGGAGTACCTGGCCAAGCCACGCAAGTGGGACGCGCAGAACATCGGGCGGTTCATGATCTGGATCGGGCCGACCTCGTCGATCTTCGACATCACCACCTTTGCCCTGATGTGGTACGTGTTTTCGGCCAATAGCGTGGAAATGCAGACCCTGTTCCAGTCCGGCTGGTTCGTTGAAGGGCTGCTCTCCCAGACCCTGGTGGTGCACATGCTGCGCACCCGCAAGATCCCGTTCTTCCAGAGCACGGCGGCCTGGCCGGTGTTGCTGATGACCAGCCTGGTGATCGCGCTGGGGATCTATGTGCCGTTCTCGCCCCTGGGCACCATCGTGGGCCTGCAACCGTTGCCTTGGGCGTATTTCCCATGGCTGGTCGGCACCCTGCTCGCCTACTGCTGCGTGGCGCAACTGATGAAGACCCTCTACATCCGCCGCTTCAAGCAGTGGTACTGAGTTTGCGGCGCTAAGCGGGCATGAGCCGTGGCGAACGGGCTTGTTGTGGCGAGCGGGCTTGCCACAACAAGCCCGCTCGCCACAAAAAAACCGCTCGCCACGCCCAATCACTACAGATAACTCGTTCACTTGGAGCATGAGCCCATGCACAAACACTCCCTCTTTTCGGCCTTCACCTGGCTACCGGCGTCGCGGCAACGGGCGCTGCGTCGCAACCTGATCTTTATCGGCACCACCCTGGCCGTCGGCCTGCTGTCCAAGGCCTTTGCCGCAGGCGGTACTTATGTGGTGGACGATGGCGCGATCAACGCCCCTGGCGAATGCAATGTCGACGCCGGCTACACCCGCTCACCCCAGCGCAGCACCCTCTCCGCCGCCTGCACATCCAGTGCATTGCCCAACCTGCAATGGGGCGCTGCCATCGAGGATGACCCCGAGCAGACCCAGCTCAGCCCGCAGCTCAAGGGTTCTTTGTGGGCCTGGCAGGATGCGGGCGTGGAGATCGCCTGGGCGGCGGCGGCGCATATCGCAGTGGACCGCCGGCACCCATTCGACGGCGCAGACCTAGGCGTGCCGCTGACCTGGCAAGCGTTTGAGACGCTGCGCCTGAACCTCAATGCCGGTTGGAGCCATGCCTATGACGATGGCGAACAAAACCGTCGGCTGACCTGGGGCACCGGCCTGGAATACCGCTTGGCGGGCTCGCTGACGCTGCTGGCGGAGCGCTACGGCCAGCAACACGGCGACCAGGCCTGGCAGGCCGGGCCGCGGCTGCATCTGGGGAAGCAGGTGGATGTGGATCTGGTGGTCGGACGCAACCTCACAGGAGATCGCGACCGCTGGCTGACCACGGGGGCTACCCTGCGGTTCTGAACGGGAAATCAAAAGGTAGGCGCAGCCTCGCGCCTACCGGATCTCAGGCCGATTTGGCTTGCTGTTCGAGGTGCAGTTGCAACTCAGGCTCAATGCCCAGCGCACCCGCCAGCTCATCCAGATAGATGCGCTCGGCGTCCTGCTGGTCATCCACTAGCATCACGCTGGCCAGGTAGACCTCTGCGGCTACCGCCGGGTCGCTGGCATATTCGGCAAAATCGTTCGCATCCAATGGCTTGGCGACTTGGTCATCGAGCCATTGCTGCATACCGGGATCGTCGGTGTGGCGCCCAATCTCCTGGGAGATCAACCCCTTCTCTTTTTCGTCGATCCGCCCATCCGCCTTGGCCGCCGCGATCAATGCGCGCAGTACCGCATGGCTGTGGGCCTCGACATCGGCGCCGGAGAGTTGATCAACCGTCTGCAACGCCTGTTGCGGCGCCGAGGCCTGCTGGCGTTGCCAGGCTTGATACGCCTGGAACGCCATCATCCCCAATGAGGCCAAGGCCGCATAATTGGTGCCACCGCTACGTGTCTGGGTCGAACCGCCCGCCTGGGTCCCGCCCAACATGCCGCCCAGGCCACCCAGCAGATCGCCCAGGCCACCACCGCCGGACGCAGAGGGTGCGGAGCCGCCGCCCCGGAGCAAACCACCGAGCAGGCCGCCCAACCCACCGAGCCCTCCCGCGCCGCCCTGGGATGCCGCCGAACCGCCTTGCTGGGACATCGAGGCTTGACCTGCACGTAGCAGTTGTTCCAGTAGAGCACTGGTGTTCATGGTATCGCCCTCCTATGGGCTGTGCGCCAGACAACCAACAATAGTCCCTGCTGCCTATAACGCCAAGATCGGCCAGCAAGCGTGGTTTTGCCGACGGGCCTGCGCCCCAGCAAATCCGCCGCGGGCCTGTCAGGGCTGGGAGAATTCTTCAGATTCGACGCGTCAAGACATGGGGTGAACGCTGGCCAGCGCGTGCGGTCGGAAATATAAGGGCACGGCCTCAACCGGTCTGGCCTTGAGCGCGAGCATCACCCGATTTACGGTGCCGCGTACCCTCACAGAAGGAGACGCTGACATGGTCACTCACTTCAAGGTCGCCGGGCACCTCGCTTGCGGCCATCACGGCAATAACCTGACGTCCACGGTCGAACTGAACCGCGTCAAATGCCGTACCTGCCGTAATACCGACGCCTACAAAGAGGCCCGCCGCAACCAGCGCAATGCATCGCGCCGCGCGGCACGCAAGGCCCGCTCGGGCCAGGCCAGCAATGACTGGCGCAGCGCCTGGACCCAACGCCTGACTGCCCTGCCCGGCCTGCAGCGCCTGCCACGCGGGTTCAGCGGCCAGCCGTTCGTCTAGCTCGCCAATTGCGCCGTATAGCACTGCACTTCCCCATGCAGCCACTCGGAAAACACCCGCTGTTTGCTTTCCGAGCTTTCCCGAGGTGGCCAGGCCAACCAATACGGGTAGGCATACGGCGCGCTGATATCGCACAACTGCACCAGCTCCCCGCGCACGATGGCGTCATGCACTAGGCTACGCCGCTCCAGGGCGATGCCCTGGCCCAGGCGGACTGCTTCCAGTACCAGGTTGGAGTCATTGCTGCACAGGCCTTTGCGTTCGGTGCTCATTTCAATGCCAGCGGCCTGGCACCAGGGCTGCCAGGATTCGTTGCTGTAGATAATCGGGCTGCGCACGATTTGTTCGGGGGTTCGCGGCAATTGCCCGCCGTTGAAGTGGGGCGCCGCGACCACCACCACTTCGTCATGAAACAGCAGTTTTTGCTCCACCCCTTCCCATTCGCCCTTGCCCATGCGGATCGCCATGTCCACCGACTCTTGATGCAAGTTGGTAATGGCCAGGGTGGCTTGCAAGCGAATGCTGATGTGCGGATAAAGGCGCTGGAACGCCGGTAGTCGCGGCAGCAGCCAGGAGCGTCCAAATGAGGGCAACACCGCCACCACCAGCTCATCGCGCTTGGGCTGCGCCTGGATCAAGCGCGTCGCGTCGGCGATATCGCCCAGGGCCTGGCGGATCTGCAACGCATACAGCCGGCCATCTTCACTGATCCGCAGACCGCGCCCCTCGCGCACAAAGAGTGTGAGTCCGACGATTTGCTCCAGCACCTTGATCTGCTGACTGATGGCCGAATGGGTGACATGCAACTCCTTGGCCGCCAGGGTGACGCTACCGAGCCTGGCGGTGGCTTCGAAACTGCGCAGGGAGGTCAAGGGCGGAAAAGCACTCATGTAAGTTTGACTAACCTTTTAAGGTAAAAAATATGGATATTGAAAGGACTTTGGCCGCTATAAAGTAATCCGCAATTAACAATCACACCATCAGGAATGGAGGCTTCATGAAACTGGTTGGCATGCTCGACTCACCTTATGTGCGCCGCGTAGCGATTGCCCTGGATCTGTACGGGGTGGATTTTGAGCAGCAGTCGCTGTCGGTATTCAGCACCTTCGCCGAATTTTCCAGAATCAACCCAGTGGTCAAGGCCCCGACACTGGTGCTCGACGACGGCACGGTGCTGATGGACTCCAGCCTGATCCTGGATTACTTCGAAGCCCTGGCGCCAGCCGATAAAAAGCTACTGCCCCAGACCGCTGCCGCCCGTGCGCGGGACCTGCAAGTGATCGGCCTGGCATTGGCCGCCTGTGACAAGAGCGTGCAGATTTACTACGAACACAACCTGCGGCCCGCAGAAAAACTGCATGAGCCGTGGCTCGAGCGGGTGACCGGGCAACTGCTGGCGGCCTATTCGGGCCTGGAAAAACTGCTGGCCAACGCTCCAGGCCAGTCTTTAAACCAAGCGTCGCTGAGTGTCGCGGTGGCCTGGTCGTTTTCCCAGTACGCCGTGCCCTCGGTGGTCAAGGCCGAGGACTTTCCCAACCTGCAACGCCATGCCCAATTGGCCGAGCAACACCCGGCGTTCGGCAAATACCCTATCGAATAGGCAACAGCGCGGCGCCGATCAACCCCGCCAACCCCAACAGGCATGCCAGGCCAACGCCATAGGCCAGGGTGCGCCAGGGCTGGCGACCGCCCAGGTACATCAAGGTATGCACTACGCGCGCGACGGTGAACAGGCCAAACAGCCAGCCCGTCGCGGCTGCGCTGGTGCCCAGCGCCAGGCACAGGCCGCCGAGAACGAAAAACAGCGGAATGTTTTCCAGGTCATTGGCCCAGGCTTTCGCCGCCCGCCTGACCGGCAGCAGTTCCTGCCCATGGGCCTGGCGCTGGAAGAAACCGGCATCCTCAGGATTGGTGAACGCACGGTGCCTGAGGCGGAAAAAACCCTGGTAACAGGAGATCGCCAGCATCTTGATAAACAGCACCAGCACACAGAAGGCGAACAGATGCAGGGGGCTGTTCATTGCCGATCCCTGGCAAAGCCGTTGACCACGATATACAACAGTGGCCCGACCGAGACGAAGACCGCCGTCAGCAGCCAATAAGGCACCACACTGGCCAGCGAGCGGCCCTTGGCGCGGGCGTCGCGGTACATCCACACACAGGCCAGGGCCGCCATCAGGTACAGGTCGATCACCACCTGGGCGGTGTCGGGCCTGGACAATAGCTCCAGGCCGAACGCCAGCAGTGACTGCTCGGCCCAGAGCAAGGTGCCCAGGGTGTACAAGGAAAACGCCAACAGGCTGGCAAGGGCGATGTAGGGTCTGTGCATAGGGTCCTTCCTCTAATCAGGTAATGGTGAAGCGGGCGACTGTGGCAAGGGGGCTTGTCCCCCTCTCCACAAAAGAGCCTCTCACCGGAGCGAGGGGCTCAATAAGCTGCACATTAGTGATAACGTCGCCAACCTCTCAATGACCTGTGAGGTCATGCCGCCCCACCCAGCCAGAGTCAACCCATGAGTCGCCCACCTTTCCCCCGAGCCACGCCCGATACCGACGCAGGTACGCAACTGCGGTTGCTGCGTCGCCAGGCGAAGTTGAGTCAATTGGAGTTGGCGCTGATCAGCGGTATTTCCCAGCGCCACTTGAGCTGTATCGAGACCGGCCGCGCCAAGGCCAGCCCTGGCACGTTGCACAACCTGCTCAACGCCCTCGATGTGCCACTGGAACACTGCAACAGCCTGTTCCTCGCGGCCGGTTACGCTCCACGCTATGAGGCCACGCCGCTGGCTGCGCCGGCGATGGATGCCATTCGGGATGCCATCAACCATGTGCTGAAGGCCAACAATCCGGCGCCGGCCATCGTGCTGGGCAGCCACTGGGAAGTACTCGCCGCCAACGCCAGCACCCAGATCCTGTTTGATCTGGTGGGCTTGGCGCCTGACGCAGCACAAGGCCTGAACCTGTTGACGACCCTGCTGCAACCGGGTGGCCTGGGCGACCATTTGCTCAATGCCGACGAAATCCGCAACCTCGCCTGGCAACGGGCGGCCCGTGAAGCATTGGGCAACCCGGCCCTGGCCACGCTGCTGGAAAGCCTGCCGGTGCCGCAAGGCTCGACAGCACTGACCGATGAGTTGCCGCCGCTGGTGCTGACACGCATCAACTCGCGGCAGGGCCAGTTGGACTTCATGTCCACCTTCACCACCTTCGGCATGCCCCAGGACATCACCGTTACCTCATTGCGCATCGAGCATCTGATCCCGGCCAACCCCCACACCTGGCACGTCATGACCGCCGCCTACGAGCATTCTCTAACCTTGTAAAAGCGGGGTTTCAGTACAGGCATCCGCTGCGGATACACCGCTTTCGCGAGCAAGCCCGCTCCCACAGGGGATCTCTGCCGGGCGCAGAATTTTTGCCACACCACACACTCAGGCAATCAGAACTTGGTCACCACCCCCATGCGCAACGTACGCCCCGGCGCCGGCATGAAGCTCTGGGCCAGCGGGTCCAGGTAATAGCGGTCCGTCAGGTTCTGCAGCGACAGATTAACGTTGGTGTGATCCTGCCATTTGTAGTTGAGGAACAGATCAAACAGCGCCACCTCGCGGTAGACCAACTGCGGCGTGGTGGCACCGGTTTGCCAGTTTTTGTCGGCTGTGACCGTCGGCCCAGAGGTGTAAGTCAACCGTCCGCCAACGGTCAACGTCTGGTCAAAGAAGCGCAACCCCGTGGTCAGGTTGCCGGAAGTCCGTGGGGGGTTCTGTGTATTGGTGTATGAGCCCATGAAACTGCCCGGCGTGCAATTGGGCGTGGCGCTCAGGTCATTCCAGCGAGTGCTGCTGGCGCGCAGGCGTGCGGCGAAAACCGAATCACAGGTCTCGGTCTTCAGATAGTAGGTCGCGGACAGGTCGGCAAATACCCGTCCGGCGTCGTAGTTCGATTGCAGTTCCAGGCCGCTGGTCTTGAAGCTGTCGGTGTTGCTGAAGTTCATCAGGCCATTCTTGCCGGGGCTTGGGTCGTAGTAGCGGGTGATGTAGTTCTTGATGTTGTTATTGAAGTACACCAGCTTGATCGCCGCCGAGTCGTTGTCGGCCAACAGGCCTTTTTGCAGGGTGCTCGCGCCGATTTCCCAGTTACTGGAGCGCTCGGGCTTGAGCCCTTTGCCGGGCAGGGTCTGCAAAGTGCCCAGGCTGCTTTCGAACAACGAGGGCATGCGCAGTCCTTGGGTGTAAGAGGCATAGAGGAAGGTATCTGGCGCCACTTCGAAATTGACGCCAAAGGCCGGAGAAAATGCACTGGCGCTGTCACTTTGCTTCTTAGCGTACGTATAACCGGTGACCACCTCTCCTACACTCGCCGGGAAGACTCGCGTGCCCGAGCCGCCATAGTCGTTGTACGGTGTGCCTTCGAACGGATGGTTGGTGTTACTGAAGACAATCCCGTTGTTCAACCGTGGGTCGGTGGCATCGGTGTATTGCCCGTGCTCGTCGGGGAACCACATCATGAAATCGTAGTGTCCCGGCTTGATGACGTTCACATAGCGCGCCTCACGCTCCTCACGCTGGGCGGTGGCGTGCGGCACATGGTCCTTGGTGCTGTAGTAGGTATAGCGCCCACCACCCCACACCGTCAGTTCTTCAACCGGCTTGTACTCCAGCTTACCGTTGAGGCTGAACTCCTTGCGCGAACCGTCACGCAGGCTGCGGTTGGCGTTGATATCGTGCTGCGTGGTGACCACGCTCTTTTGCGGTTGCAGTTCCTCGAGCTGGAACGAGCCACCCAGGTCCAGTTTGAAATCGCCGTATTGCGTGTCAAATCGCGAGGTATTGGCCAGGTCCCCACCGATGCGCCGGTCGGCTTGGCGGGTCCAGTTGCGATCCGAGCGATAGGCCTGGGATTTGGGCGCCATTACCGAGGTCAACTGGCTGGTCTGGGCATCGGTCATCCATAGGCTGGTCGTCAGGTCCACCAGCATATTGCCCGTGGGCAGGTAGTGATAGCGGGCGGTGTAGGTGTCGATCTTGGTGCGACCGCGCGGGTATTGGTAGATGCCGCCGGTGCCGAAACGGAAGATGTCCGACGGCATGATCTCGCCTATACGCCCGTCGTATTGGCTGTAGCCGAAGTCGAAGGTGTGGTCGTCGGCCGGTCGCAGGGTGGTCTTGAGCAGGATCGATTCGGTCTCTGCCGAGGAGTTGAGCACTTCTTCACCGGCGTTGTAGGTGGTGGCCACCGTCATGTCCTCACGGCCATAGCGGTCAAAGGTGCGGTAGCGGTCCTGGCCGTGCTTGCCGGAGAAGTAGTTGCCCTGGTTGCGATGGGCGTAGGCCGCCACCACGTCGAACAGATCGTGGGTATAGGCAAACGCCGCACTGCCCGACTCCGAATCGGAACCGAACAAGCCGCCACGGTTCTGGTGCGGCTCGGCGTACAGGCTGTCGCTGGTCGAGTGGCTGCTGCGCGAGGCAGGCTCCACGCCGTTGTTCCACAAGTCGCCCTTGAGGCGCAGGCCCACGTTCTTGCCATCACGCAGGATGTCATCGACACCCAGGGTGCGAATCGCCACCGTGCCGCCGATGGCGCTGGAGGTCAGGCTGGGGCCCTTGTCGATGGCCACATCGCTGATCAGGTCGGGGTCGATGTAACTACGCTGTTGCGTGCCCGCATAACCGCGATAGACATCCAGCGCCTGTTGCGAGCCATCAACCGTGACCGCCACCCGGCTTTGCCCCTGGATCCCACGGATGTTCACATCCAGGCCACCGCCATTGCGGCTGTCACCCACCTGCACTCCAGGCTGGCCCTTGAGCAGGTCGCCGGGGGAGATCACGCCAAAGCGCTGCACTTCTTCCGGGGAGATGTAAACGGACGAACGTGGCGCGGAGTAGACGGCTTTCTTCTGCAGGTCTTCGCCCGTGACTTTCTGCGACGGCAGCACCACCGCGCTGGTCGTCGGGTGCAATTCAAAGCTGCCATCGGCCTGGCGCTGAAAACTCAGGCCGGTGCCTGCCAGCAACTGCGCCAGGCCCGCTTCGGTGCTGAAATCGCCGTGCAGGCCGTTGCTGCGCTTGCCCGCCGTCAGGGTCGAACTGCCCGCCATGCTGATGCCCGCCTGCACGCCGAAACGCGAGAGCGCCTGGTCCAAGGGACCGGCGTCGATGCTATAGGGCTGACGCTCGGCCTGGGCGAAAACCGCGGTGCTGTACAACGGTTGCAGGCTGAGTAGCAACAGACCCAATGTGCGGGTGCGCAAGACACTTGCGGGAGAAATCATGCAGGGCTCCTAGAGGTGAAGGCCCACCTGTTTCGGTGGGTTATTCCTATAGGCCAAGCGAGTTTTGAAAAACTACGGGGGGAACGTAAAAAAATTTTCAGACCGGCACCACATTCACCCAATAGCGGGTACGACGCTCGATACGCACCGGCAGCGCATGGGCCACCAACGCCAGCGCGGCATCGGTGTCGTCCAACTGGAAGCTGCCGGTCACCCGTAACGCAGCGACCTGCTCGCTGCAGCGCAAGACGCCCGGCCGGTAACGGGAAAGTTCAGCCAACAGCACATCCAGGCGCATGCGCTCGGCAGGCAGAATCCCGCGCAGCCAGGCCTGGGCCAGCAACCCGTCGGTCTGGCGTGGCGCGTCCACACCCTGGCGATCCACCCGGGTCTGCCACCCCGCCGCCACAGCGACCGGTGACGGGTTGCGCGGCGAACTCACGTCGACCAGGCCGCGCAATACGGTAATCCACGTGCCCTGCTGATCGTGGCGCACCAGCAGATTGGCCTCCCGGCTGCTCAGGAGCGCATCCGGCGTGACCAGTTGCAGCGGGCGCGATTCGACCTGTGCGTCCAGCGCCACCTCGCCCTCGATCAACTGCACGCTGCGCAGGTTTGCGCTGAAGTCCAGGCTGACGGCGCTGGCGGTGTTCAACCACAGCGAACTGCCATCGGCCAGGCTCCAGCGACGGCGCTCACCGGTCGCTGTGCGGTACGTGGCAAACGCTGCGCGCACCAGCGTTGAATCGGCGCCCTGCCAGGACAGACCACCCAACAGCCCCAGCCCCAACAAGCACTTGAGCACTTGCCGGCGCCGCAGCGGATCAGCTCCGGCAGCTTCCAATGCCCGCCGCGCGGTGGCATCCGCCAACAGGTTGGCGCCGGGCTGCAGCGTCAGCGGCAAGCTGGCGACGCGTTGCCAGGCGTATTCGTGCTCGGCGCTCGCCAGGCGCCATTGCTGCAACGCCTGATGATCGGCCGGGCTCATCATTCCGGACTCAAACCTGACGATCCAATCGATGGCCGTTTCGCGGATTTTCGGCGCAACCGCAGCGCCCTTCATTCAAAACGGCTCGCGTAGCACACGCTGAAAGCCTTACCCATCGCCCGCTGTACCTGGGCCACACTCAAGCTCAATTGCGTGGCGATCTGCGGGTACGTCAGGCCATCGAGCTGGGACAAAAAGAAAATCTTGCGCACCTGCATCGACAAGCCCACCAGCAGCGAGTCGAGTTGCAGCAGGGTTTCGATCATCAGGTAACGGGTTTCGGGGGACGGTTCCTCGCCTTCGGGACGTGCGGCGAGCGCCTCGAGGTAGGCTCGCTCAATAGCCTGGCGACGCCAGCGGTTGATCAGCAAGCCATTGGCAATCGCGGCAAGAAATGCCATGGGCTGGCGCAACTCCCGCACATCCTGCTGCGTGCGCAACACGCGGATGAAGGTGTCGTGCGCCAGGTCCTCGGCATCGGCGCAGTGCCCCAGGCGACGCTGCAACCAGCCGCGCAGCCAGGGGTGATGACGGGTGTAGAGTTGTTCGACGGGCGAGACGAGACTGTCGTCGTACATGTCAGGTCCAATGAGCGGTAATGATAATACTTCTCATTTTAGTGGTTGAACCTGACGCTTGTACAGCGCCCGCTGCTACCACTGTTGCAGCTAGCCATCAGCCTATGGCCCGGTGGCTGGAGCAGGCAAGCGGATGCCGCGCTGCACGGCCGGGCGCAGGTTGACCCGCTCATACCACGCGCTCAGGTGGCGGTACTGACTGAAATCGAAGGCAATCACCCGGGCAATGTGCATCCAGCCAAAGGTAGCGATATCCGCGATGGAATAGGCCTGGCCCGCCAACCACAGGTTGGCGGCCAATTGTTGGTCGAGGGTGGCAAAGGCCGCTTCGGTCAGTTGCCGATAACGCTGGATTGCCGTGGCGTTGGCGCTGTCGTCGAACAGTTCGAAATGCACGCGCTGGCCCAACAACGGCCCCACGCTTGAGCTGTGAAACATCAGCCAGGTAATCGCCGCCCAATGCGCCGGGCCGGCCTCGGGCAACAGTTGCCCGCTCTTTTGCGCCAGGTACAGCAAGATTGCAGCGGATTCGAACAGGGTGATGCCAGCGCCGCGATCAACCAGCACCGGAATCCGCCCATGGGGATTGAGCGCCAGAAAGTCGGGGTGACGATGCTCGTCGTGATCGATCTGGACATGACGCAGGGTGTAGGCCAGGCCCATTTCTTCAAGGGCAATGGTGATCTTGAAACCATTGGGCGAGCTGTCGGTGTAAAGCACCAGATCAGGGCTGTGCATGGCCGGTTTACCTCAGTCAAGCTAACTACGGCGAAATTGCTTGAACGCCATACTAGGGAGGTAAAAGCGGGCGTGGAAACGATACGTTCTTAACCACTGCTTTAGATTTTCTAAACCCACCCTGTGGGAGCGGGCTTGCTCGCAAAAGCGGTGAATCAGTCGCTGGATGTGTTGAATGACACACCGCATTCGCGAGCAAGCTCGCTCCTACATAAAGCAATACCGCGTTCCTTCCCACAGCACTATTTTTCCCACGCGGCCTTGGGAATCAACAAGCCGTGGTTGCCGTTGTACGCGGCGCGCGCCGGCGATTGCCAGCCCTGCAGCAACGCCTCGTCGAGCCGGTAGACTTCCACCCCCAGCGGGCGGCACACCGTCAGCGGATCCTGGGCATCCGGGCCCCACATCGGCAGCGACAGGTCGCCGCCCGGGCAGGTGGACAGCGCACACAGCAAGTCGATCTCGGCGAAAAACTCCAGGTAATCGCCTCGCTTGGCCGGGCATGCCTTCATGAAGTACATGTCGTCGTGATTCAGGCCGGTGCACTGGAAGATATTCAACACGTCGTGCACATCAAACTCGGTCAGGCCATGGGGCAACACGGCGCGGGTCAGGTTGGAGTGGCAATGATGGTGGAAGTCCTCACCAGTGAGCATCTTGTTCACGTAGGGATCGCAGCGCGTGCCGAGCAGATCGTGCAAACGCCCGCCGTGCTCGTCGATGCCGTAACCGGCCAGGCTGTCGTCGGTGATAGTGACCATCGGCCGCAAGAACGGCAGGTTCGACCACAGGCGGTCATAGGTGCTGACATGGGCGCCTTGCAACTGGCGGGTGCGGGCGGCCCACATGCGCTCGCGCGGATCGTTGGCATTCCACACGTTGAAGTCGCCGACCTGCGGGCCGACCGGGGTGGTCACGCGAAACACATGGCCGGCCGGTACTTTCCAGGCGCGACCGGTTCGGATCGGTACTTCGAACTGCTCGACCAGGGTGCGCCCTGCCCCGCCCTCGCGCACACGATCATAAAACGCCTGGTCGACCTGCAAGGCTGCACCTTTGCTGACTTGATAGGCGGCGGGATAGTCCTTGTACATAGCGCGGTCCTCGTTGGCAGGGTTTGGCAAAACCATACAACGGGGCGGGCGTGACTTGAAGAGCACACACAAACCAATGTGGGAGATTCTATGTTGCAGGTAAACCCTGCAACCTTAAGTTCGGTTGGTATTCGCTCTGGTTTTTCATCAGCGCGAATGCCACCCGGCAGAGCTTGCGGGCGAGGATTACCAGGGCT